>NZ_JAAORG010000001.1:600000-900000 GCF_017696055.1 Prochlorococcus marinus XMU1406 | reverse complement strand
CTTTAGATTCCATGAGTGAATTATCGAATAAGATTATTGAGTCAAATAATTTAAAAGGTAAAATTGATTTTTTCTTTGAAACTTTAATAGTTGATTTGAAGTTTAATGATCAGGAATGGGTACTAACATCAAAAAATGGTGACAAATTCAAGTCTAAATATCTTATTTGTTCAACTAATTTGTTGCTACATAAAAGATCATTGAAAATATTAAACATAAATCAAATTCCCTTAAGAAAAGCTATTCCTATAAATTATGATAAAAAAATAGATTTACTATTAAATTTTTTAGAAGAACAAACATTTATTCCTAGGTTAACTTTTTTAATTTATACAAAAGCAAATTATAGTTATAAAGATTTTTATTCTAAAAAACAAAGGTATTTTTATTTAAACAATAATTTAGAAAAAAAATATCGATTTGAAAGAATTATTTTTCAGCTTCAAGATAATAACAAATTAGGAATTGTAGTACATTCAAAAAATATAGAGTTAATTAATTCTTATCTAAATGCAAAAGATGAAGAGGTTTTTAAACAAAAAATAATTACAAATTTCAATAAACTGTTTGAAGATAATTCTGTAGTAAATAAATTAACTTTTGATGAAAAAATATCTATTATGAAATGGAGAGCTTCACAGCCTTCTGGCATTGCAATCCCATTATCTTTACAACTTAGTAGAAAATATAGAATTGGATTTTGCGGAGACTGGTTTAAAGGAGAGGGATTTGGCAGAATTGAAGGCTCAATTTTAAGCGCTTTATTATTAGAGAAAAAAATTAAAGAATTAATTAAATAATTTTTTCAGAATGTGATCTAGATCAGTGTTTTTTTTAATAATGAATTTATTTGTATTGTTTTTTATTCTATTAGGCTTGAATTTTTCGTAATAAATGTCCCAAGATTTTAAGAAATCATTTTCAGCTTGTTTTTTATCCTTCCCCCTTTCTTTTATATCTCTTTGTACAACTCTTTTCATGCACTCATTTTTTTTAGTTTTTATTTCTAAAAAATAATAATCTTTATTATTTAAAGTGTTTGAGAATTCTTTAGCAAAAATACCTTCAACTATTAAAACACTAATATTATTTGTTTCTTTTAAGATCTTTTGAATTGTTTTCTTTTCGAAATCATAATAGCGATCATAAATTGCAATTCCATTCTTATAAATAAAATCAAAATCTTTTTTGAATAGTTTGTTATTAAAACTAATACTTCTATCAAAAAAACCTTCTATAAATTTTGATAGTAATTTACTTATTAACCCTGTCTTATAGTAATTGTCGGTACTTAAAACAATACCATTTTTAATTTTTTTTATTATTTGATTTGATAAAGTTGTTTTACCGCTCCCAGAAGGTCCACTTATAAATATAAGCTTCATTTTTATGATCTGTTCTTTAATAAGATTTTAACTTTACTATTAATAAATACCTTTAAATTTTGAATATACATTTTATCTTTTTTTTAGTTTTTAAAATAATTTAGAATACCTTGCAATGGCTCGAAAGCTTGCATAAATATTAAATGTGTGTCTTTATATAATTGTAAATAAATTTTTTCTATTCGATTAGTTATTGTCTAGTTATTAATTCCTCTGGAATTTGATAATATTAAATTGAAGAGCTAATTTTATTACTTATATATTGCAATGATTTCTAAATTTCTCAGCAAACTAAAATCAATTTTATTTAAAAGTGAAGTAACTCCTGAAACTCCTTTAAAGAAAGAAAAAAAAGCAGCAAAGTCTGCAAAAACAAAAACAAAAACAAAAACAAAAACCAAAGCGGTAAATTCTAAGAAAAATATTGAAACTTTGACTACACTTCCAGGTGTTGGAGCAAAAAGCGCAAAAGCTTTGTATGAGGCTGGATTTAAAACAACAAAGGCAGTTATCGCCGCTGATGAAAAAGATCTTCTTGCCGTGTCAGGAGTTGGAATAAATCTTGTTAAGAAGCTTAAAAAGCTTAAATAGTTAAATTTTTTTAAAGTCCTCTATAAAAATTAATAATATTAAAAATATACAAAAAATTAATAAGTTCTAGGAGATTATCTTCTTCTTGCTTTTCTTCTCTGTTGTAACTTTCTTTTGTATTTTTCAATAGGAGTTTCGTGATGCCTAAGTCTTTTTAAATCTGCAAAAATTCCAGATTTAGATACTTGTCTTTTAAATCTCCTAAGGGCTGACTCAATTCCCTCGTTCTCTCCAACTGTTACCTGTGTCAAAATTTTCTAAATAAATATTATTCTAGCACCTCAATAGATAAATTAAAAATTCAAACTTCAACTCAAGAATTGATGGTTTATATAGCTTATTTTTTTGCCCAATCAACAAATCTTTTTTTATTACTTTTTATATCTTGTAATGATTCAAAATAATACTTTTCCCAATCATCTTTAGGCAGTCCAAGAAATAACATTAGATTTAATGGGTATTGATCGCTATCGGAACAATTTCTAAAATCATCTCTGAATAAAAAGATTTCCTTTTTTAGAGCAATTGCGATACCCAATTCAACCATTACTCCTTCATCTGGTGGATTTCCATTAACAATCGCAAAAATACAATCACATTCTTTTAAATCATGGAAATTACTTCTTGCAACGTCATATGCCCATTCACTTTCTTGTTCTGTTAGTGGTTTTGCTCTCTCAAAAGGTTCAAATACTTCTACATTTAAATCATTGAAGATTTCAATAAATTCATGTAAGAGAGTTTTAGTTTGTTTTGAAAATCCATATGGATTTGCCAAATATAATTTCCTTCTCAACTCAAACCTCTTTTTTTGATGTACTCTTCGTGGTCACTTTTTGAATTTAAAGTATTTTCCCAAGGGAAAACTATCCATTGGCTTTTTTTTGATATAAATACTGTATTCCACCATGTAGGTTTAATCTTGCTAAATAATACAAAAAACACTGCTCCTTCAATATCTTTGAAGGTCGTTAATGTAAGGCCTGTTTCATAAACATCATCTACTATTAGTGAATTTTTTATTGGTTTTGAAATTAATTCAATTTTTAATTTATGGCTAAGTGCTACAGCAAGACATAATCCACCCCGAGGAACTCCATAAATGCCAGAAAACTCCTTAAACCTACATTTATCAGCTATTTCTTCTACGCTCTTATCAAATTCGCTCCAAGTAAAATAACTTATCATCTTAATTTTCATTTTTTTCTGTTGTAGTGGCGTAATTTGAAGCAATTACACTTAAAAGTGCTACTACTTGCTCATTTGGACAATTAGTATTTTTTTTTAAATATTCACATTCATTTATTATCTTGGCGTATGTATCCTCAACTATACCGTTCATTTGATCCATACTAAAAGAATATGGTTTATTCATTTTTAAATTATTAGTTATTTTATTTTTACTTAAATATCCAACGAAGTAAATATTTTTAGTATTTAAAGATTTATTTATTCCCACATTGGGTTATTTAATTTTTCATTTTTAAGTGAAGAAGGAACATAAGTATGTAACGTTTCAATTTTTATAGCCCATTTTTTAGAGTTTCCCTTTAAACTTTCGCTTTCAATTAGGTTTTTTAGTGGAATCCTTTTTCTAACTTTAAGAAGTCCCAAACAAGCTTCCCAGGCTTCATGATTTTTATAAATATCTAACCAAAAATCAAAAATATTTTCCAAGATTTCTAAAGGGATATCAAATGGAATCCCCATTGAAGGTCTTGCAATTAAATAATTTTTGTTTCTTAGTTCATTTAATAAATTATTTACGTTTAAATTAATAGCTAAAAGAATATCTTTTGCTGATTCATTTCCTATTAATTCCTTTCTATGGCAATCTAAGAGATTTTCATCCTCAAGGATATTCTCATCGCAATTTTTTATTCCCACAATCCAAAACCCTTCTCCATTATTCACTCCACTAGCAAGAAATAGATATTTAGGTGAATTCTCCAAGATTTCAAATTATTTTTTCCATTTTTAACATTTTTTGCTTGATATGAAAATAATTTAGCTATGCAATTAACAATATGAAGTCCTCGTAAAAAAAATTTTGTTGTTATAGTTAAATTTTTAGAAAATGTTTGATTTGAAAGAGCTAAAACTTATGTTTTTGGATCCTACTGATTTGATAATTAACAATATAAATAAATTACTTTATAATAATAAAACAATAAAATTTATTTTTTCTTAGGAAATAATTTTCCTATTTTCTCTTTTTGCAAAGACTCTTTTTTAGTTCTTATTTTTTTATCTTCTAGTGATTCTTTATTAGTACTTACAGCGTAAATAATATAAAAAATCATACCAGTAAATACTAATCCTAAAGAAATAATCAATACTCCTATAGGTTCACTTGGGCTGAAAATTTTGAGATCTAAAGCTGTATTTAGGGAGATTATCATCAATTAAGTAATTCCTAAAAGAAATTATATGGAAATCTAATTGATTTCTTCGTATCCAAAAAATGTAGTATTGTCTGAATTTTTATAACCATTTGCGGCTTCTTGAGGGTTTTTACTGTCAATTTTTCTTGCTTTAGCATGAATCATGTTGAATGGAAAAATTACAGCTCCTACGAAAAAATGAAGAATTAAAAAATCTGAGGGTAGTCCATTTGCCCAATCAGGAAAAAAGAGCAATGTCATGAATGATTCGTACATATGAGTAGTCAAATAAACCTCTGACTATTATTACTGAACTTAATGCAATACTTTTAATTTTTAATAAATTGAAATTTAATTTGCTTTAAAAAAATTATCAGATTCAATTGAAAAGACAATTACAAAATATTATTATATTATTTATGAGTATTGATAAATAGCTTTTGATAAAATTCTTTTTTGGTCTAATTTTATTTATAGTATTTCAATTAAAATCTCCAGTAGGTTTAGCTTTTGATACGTCAGACCCTAGTGTTAGTTTGTTACAAAATAGGATATCTAATAATTTCTCCAGGAAATATTGCAAGGATATTCAAAATGGTTTTTCTAAAGATGAAGCAATGAAATCAGCAATTGTACAAACCGAAAACATTATATCTTTTTCTTACAATCCACAGAAAAAATGGATTGAGAAAAGTGACTTGGCAAATCAAATCTCATTACAAGTAGTAAATGATTGTGGATGGTCATTTGGTTTGATTGGAAAGGAGGGAGTAGATTACTTTAAATCATATTTTCTAGAAATCTACGAAAAAACCACCCCTGACAAAAATTTTTCTGGATAGATTAGTTTAATGAATAATATTTCAGACAAATTAGTAATGATTATCATATTGATTACGATTATATTTGTATTTGGATTAATTTTTTCAGTAAAGTCTCCAGAGAGAAAGGTTATAGATTCGCCAATAATGTGGAAAGATGATTATTCTAATATTTCACTTTACAGGAGCAAAATAAATTCAGAAATAAAAAGAATAATTTAAATAGAAATTCATTATTTACCAAAATAGGTATATCCATTTCAACTATGTACAAATATTTTTTGTATCTTAATCAATTTATTATTTTATTTTTAATTTAAGTAGTTCAAAAGAACAGACGCTAGTTTTAAATCGTCATTAAACCATGCTCGTATCGCCATAGCCCTTCGAGGATCATAAAAAGGTTGTTTTCTGTACCAACTAAGAACTTCCGAATCTGATTTCTTCCCATTACATGACAAACAACATGGAACGCAATTATTCGTAGTGCTTATCCCCCCTTTTGACATTGGCTGAAGGTGGTCAAGTGATTCTGATGGTTTCCCGCAATAAATACAACTATATTTAGTAAGTTTATTAAGTGATTCTCTCCAATTTTTATTACTTATCTTGGGACAAAACTGATCAAGGTAAATAGCATCTTGGCTATGCATAATATTCTTGATAATTTTATTGATAATAACAGTTTTTTTTAAATTATGATTGAAAAAAATAAGATAAGACTTCTTAAAGCAAATGTTTCTTATGAAAAGAATAATTTTCACTTATTAATACAAAGGGCAATTTATATTTAATGCTTTATTTATCAACAATATTATTAGGAAATTTTGATCATTCTTTATTTAAAAGTATTTATATCTTTTTGATATCGTTTTTTTCTAATACGTTCTCAGCGATTTCTGGAGGAGGAGCAGGATTATTACAATTGCCTGCATTGATTTTATCTGGTGTTCCTTATTATCAGGCTTTGGCTAGTCATAAATTAGCAACAGTAGCACTAGGAATAGGGGGTTCCTTAAGAAATTACAAATCTTTAGGTAATGATATAAGTGTTGCTTGGCAAATTTTAATTTTTGGATTACCAGGAGTAATTTTGGGGGCTTCTGTAGTTGAATATATATCAGAAAAGTATTTGTACTTAATCTTAGGAATAATATCTATATTATTAGCTATTTACTCATTCCTTAAACCAGATTTAGGTTTATCATCTGGTAATAAGGAGCTTAATTTTGTTCATAAAATTAGATTTTTAATTTTTATTTTTCTTATAGGTATATTAAATGGTTCTATTTCTTCAGGAACTGGATTGCTTGTAACAATACTATTAATAAAAACTTTTGAAATGGATTTTCTTCGAGCCATAAGTATGACATTTTTTACAGTTGGGATTTTTTGGAATTTTGTAGGAGCAGTATTTTTGGCAAGAATAGGATCGGTTCCATTAAATTTATTAATAGTTTTAATAATTGGTTCCTTTACAGGAGGATTTTTAGGCGCTCATCTGTCAAAATTAAATGGGAATATACTTATTAAGAAAACTTTTATAACAGTTTGTATTTTTGTTGGTATTAGCTTATTTATTAAATCGATAAAAAGCTTTTTATAAAATTATTGGAGAATAGTAGTAAATTTTAGAAAAAAAATTCTAAAGCAGGATTATAAATTAAAAATAAATTATTTATTATCTTTATTCTTTATCAAAGGGGTTAATGAATTACTCGTTTTATTTAATAACAGTTTTAGACTTTATTTGAAAAACATGAAAAAGGCCTCACATATGTGGGGCCGGGTGATGGGGAACCTTATTTTTAAACCAATTTCTTAAAAAATGCAACCCCCTATCTGTAGCGCAAACATTATCCTATTCATACACTACAGATAGTGCTTTAATGATTTTCTTATATGTAAATTTAAAATTCTAAAAAAATTTTGTAATTTTTAAGTTTATGAGCAAAAATCCTATTTTATGTTTTCAAATGTTTTTGGGTAATTTTACTTGTTAAAAATGTCCAGCACAGTATCATTCGTAAGAACTTTGCGAGTAAAAAGCTTTAATGATTGAATTAACTTTACTAACTCTTTTAAATTACGTTGGGGATAATTTCTGTGAGTATAGAAATCTAGGTCATGATAACTATAAATCTTTACTTCTTTCTTACAGTGATGCAAGTGATAAATTTGGACCATTAGAGGTTAAAAAAGTTATTGAAAAGTCAGAAAATTTTAAAGTTACGGCTGTTGCTATTGCTGCAATTAAGTGCCCTCAGCATATAGTTAAGTAATGAAGTTTGAATTAAAAACTGAAAATGAAAATTATTCAAAATCAATTGCACAATTTTTCGGTATAGTTTTTTTTATCACTTTAATAATAATACTTTGTAATGTTGCACTCAAATTAGGAACTATATCTAGAAATCATAAAATCGAATATAATTGTAGAATTTTATCTGTTGAAAAATCTCAACCGCATTTTAAGAAATTATCTAGGCTTTCTAATCTGAAAAGTAAACAACAAATTTGGGAATTTTGCCGGCAGGTTATTAAATAATAGTTAGCTAGATGCTGATGAATAGAACTTTAATGCAAATAACCAGAACTTTCTTGAAGTTATAAGAAATACTGAAGCAACAATAACTTCAAGCAATATTTTCCACAATTGAGAAAGTCCTAGAAAAACTTCAGAAGGAATTGTAGTTATAAAAGCAATAGGAATGAAAACACTAAAAAAAATTCTTAAAGAAAATGAAAATGAATTTAGAGGAAATCTTCCAATATAAAGGAATGATCTTAATACTTCTATTGCATTCCAAGTCTTAACAAACCAAATAGTAGTAGTAGAGATAAAAAACCATAAGCTATATAAAATACATATAGAGCAGCATATCGTAATCAAGGATAAGGTCAAAAAACTTAAATTTAAATTGATTTGATTTATTCTTATGCAGAAGAACAACAAGAAAAATCCAAGCATTATTTCTAAAAATCCAGATGGATTTAATTTTTTTAATGAAATAAAAAATTGACTATCAATAGGTTTTAAAAGTACGAAGTCTAATGTCCCTTCTCTTATATGTTTAACTATTTCTGTAAGATTAGGATTGAACCATGTGTTTGTTATTCCATTCAAAATCGTATAAATAGCTTGGATTATTAGTGCCTGTTCAAATTTCCAACCTCCAATATATCCACTATTTTGAAAGAAAATAGTTAATAGAAAAATACTTCCTACTAAACTTAAAATTGCAGTAATTAAATCAACTAATATATTTGCCTTATACTCCAATTCAGAAGCTAAAGAAGTATGTAAGAATTTTTTATAAACTTTTAGATATTTTCTTATATTCATGACCCCATTGCTGTATATTTTTTCGTTCCTTCAGACCAGATTTTCTTAAATAATGGGAAAAGTAAAAAAATCCATAAAATTTGCATACCTAAGCCTCCACTAATATTTGTTTCATTACCTGACAGTAAGTTCGCAGGGAAATCAATTAGATATGGAAAAGGAGTCAAATAAATCCAAGATTTAACATATGCGGGAAATGAAACTACTGGTGCTAGAAGTCCTGAGAGAAATAAAGTTGGAATAAATAACAATCTTTCTATCGATGATGCTTTCTCTGTCCAGAAACATATACATGCAACAATTGACTGAATTAAAAATTGAATCAAGAAGGATAAGAAAGTAGATATTATAGATAAGAGTAAAATACCTAAATTTGGTATCCATATACTTTCTGGATTAAAAATAAAAAAGAAAAATGCTATTACTAGAGCGAAAGGAAATCTTGTTATTTGTTCAGCAAGATGTTGTGCAAAATATCTGAAAAATGGATTTAAAGGTTGAATTAAATACGGAGATACTTTCCCCATAAGAGAATCCTCTTCAAAACTAAATACAACCCAAACTACAGAAAACTGTCTTACAAAAAAAGCACATAAGAAATACCTAGAAAGCATAACATCACTAATGTTTATGGATTCATTTAGATTATTATTTGTCCAAATATTTAACATGAAAAAAGGAATAATCCCTGAAATTGCCCATAATGCAATTTCTACCCTATATTCCAACATGTTTGAATATTGGACTTTTAATAGGGTGAATATTTTACGGTTAATCAGATTAGATATCATATTCTTTCTTGATTAATACCTTCCCAATAACTTCATCTATAGGTGGTTCATTTATAAAAAGGTCATCAATATCAAAATTATTTAGGATAGATTTTAGTGTAGGGGTAATAGAGTTGTTTTCAATTTTTATAGTGATTTCATTCTTTATTTTATTTTTTACAGTAAAACCAGAATTTTCTAATTTAATTGCATCCTCTTCTGAGCGACAAACTATTAATATTTCTTTAACAGGAGAAAGTTTTTTTAATAATAGGTCAAGTTTCCCATCATAAGATATCGCCCCTTCGTGCACACATATAACTCTCTTGCATAGCGATGTTATATCTTTCATGTAATGACTGGTTAGGCATATCGTTGCATTAGTTTCCTTATTATATTTTTGAAGGAATTTTCTTAAATTTCTTTGTGCATTAATATCTAATCCAAGTGTTGGCTCGTCTAAAAATAGAATATTTGGTTCATGTATCAAAGCTGCTAGTAATTCTGATTTCATTCGCTGACCTAGTGAAAGTTTTCTAACAGGTATGAATAACTCTTCATCAATTTCAAGCATTTCCGAGAGTTTTTTTATTCTCTTTTTAGCTTCGAACTTATCTAAGTCATATATTGATGCATTCAAATAGAATGATTCAATTGGCGGAAGATCCCAAATAAGCTGTTGCTTTTGTCCCATTATTAAGGTGATATTCTTTAGGAAATTTTCTTTTCTCCTGAAAGGTAAGTAGCCTGAAACCAAAATCGAACCCTCACTTGGATAAATTAAGCCACAAAGCATTTTTAATATTGTTGTTTTCCCAGCTCCATTAGCACCTAGAAAACCTACTACTTCTCCTTCTTTAATTTCAAAACTTATATCTTTTATAACTTTTAAACTTTTTGTTTGTCTTCTAAAAAAATGTTTAATTGTTCCTTTTAAGCCTGGTTCTTTGGAAGAGATATCAAATGACTTAGATAAATTTTTTACATCGATAATATTTTGTACCATTTAAATTTTTAATTACTGAAATTTATATTTAAGTTAATTGTTGAATTATTCTTATTTTAGAAAATTTTTTAAACAATTAAAAAATATCTTTAAACGATACAACCAGCCAGATAAAAAAGTTAATTGGATTAAGTAAATCGCTTACCTTATTTTTATTTTCATAATTTAATCCTCTTAAAAAATCAAATATAAAATTACTATTCTCTTTTTTATCATGATTTTTTTTAATTATATTACCATTTTCGTCGAGAAGATCGATTTCATCTTCAAAAAACCATTGCTCTTTTCCATTAGATAATTGCAAGACAACTCCAATACCTTTGCCATCAGTTATTCTGAAATCACTTATCTTACCCAATGAAGAAACATTTATCGCATCAATAGTTTCTTTGGTAAGTCTATCCTTAGATAGTTCTAGGTTAACTTGAACACAATTTCCTATCTTAACCTTATCTAAAATTGACATTTTTTTAGGTTATTATACTTAGTGATAAAGGATTTTTGCGATTAATTCAGAATTATTGATTTATTTCATTAATTATTATTTTTTGAAAATCGCTTCAAGGATTCTTTTTATTGAAATTGTTAATACTCTCAAAAATACAAAAAACAGTCCTAACCAACCTATGATTACAGCTAATGACAATAAGCTTGAGCCTAAATCACGCTGTAGCAAATTCTGCATTTTACTTTCTTAATTAGATATTTTTAACTTTTTAACTCTACTTTATGAAATTACTTATTAACGATGAAAATGGCTAACATTCAGATTTATTTAAATTATTTGTTATTAGCATATTTATTTAATAGAAACGAATTGTGAGCTAAAATTTAATTAGATAATTAAATTCAATATTTTGGATCTATCTTTGAACTCATACATTGGAATATTTTTTATCATTATTGGTCTATTAGTTAGAGTTGACTTCAAATTTTCTATTCAAAAGGATCTCAAATAATTTCTAATAAGCTCTTTTTAGTACGATATAAATATATAAAGTCTTTAGTTATTTTATATATTTCTACTTGCTGTAATCTTACTAGTGCAATGACTAAAAAAGCAGCCTTGAAGCTGCTTCTAAATGGTGGCGGGGGGGAGATTTGAACTTCCGACCTTCGGGTTATGAGCCCGACGAGCTACCAGACTGCTCTACCCCGCGACATATACATAGCATACATCTGAAAGGGTTATTTTTCTGTTTTTTTAGGATTCTTGGAATTTTAATTTACCTTTAACTTCAAGTCGTACCCCTTCAGGAAAGTTAAACACCTTTTCTTCAATGTCTTGAATTCTTAAGTCAGATATCCACTCTAGCTGTTTTAGTAAGTGAAGACTAACAGCATGTTTGGCTCTTCTTGAGCCGTCTTCTACTTTTAAAGCTAACCCTATCCCTTCATTTACCTTACATAGACACTGTATTCCCTCTGCGCCACCTTTACCTATGACTTTTCCATGAGAAGCTCTGATTATTTCTGTATCAAATTTATTTATGTCACTTATCATTATTGGGTTTATTGTCATAGCTCTACTTATTTGTTCTAATTCAGCAGTTTCGGAACTACTTAGAAGTGAATATAATCTGGACATTTCTAATAGTTTCAAATAAAGAGTTGGGGCACCACAATCATCACGTTCTGCGTTTATTTCAGATAAAGGGATTCCAAGTAATTCAGATACAATTCTGAATATTTCAATTTGTAGTGGATGATCTCCCTTTAAGTAACTATCTAATGGCCAGTTCATTTTTTTGCATGTAGCTAAAAAAGCAGCATGTTTACCTGAACAATTATGTTCTAATGGACTTGTCTTTAATTTTGGACATTTCAGATTATTAATGTCAATGTCATATTCCCATAAAATTTTGAAGGCTTCCCTCGAATGAAGTTTTGATCCACTATGTGATCCACATGCTAACGCAATTGATTTTGATTCATTATTGATTTTTGATACGGCCCCACTACTAACAAAAGGTATTGCCTGAAAAGGTTTTAATGCTGACCTTATGAAACTTTTATATTCTGGATTCCCTGCACACATTAAAACCCTTCCTTTTTTGTCAGTAATAACTGCATGAATTTTATGGATTGACTCAATATTTGATCCTCTCATTAAGGTTGCTTGTAAAGGAGGATTATTCGAAGTGTAGAGGTTTTTGAAATTAGAACTCATTTAGAAATTGATATATTGAAAAAGCAAAATGCCCGATAATGCTAAAACCAAAATAATAGAAAAAATTTGAATTAAATTTTTTAAAATTGGCTTTACCTCAATTGAGGCAATAAGAGATTCTTTTTCTTTCAAAACTAATGGCTTTTTCCATATTTGACCGTCATACCAACCGGATTCTTCGTATTCAACTTTTTCCGATGTTAATCTCTTAAATACATGATTCCAACCCAAATATAACCGTATAGAAATTAATAGAGGTATTGATAAACTGCTGAAAAAACTTAACAAGCTATATCTTAATATGGATGATTTGAAATATACACTTCCTGAAGAAATAACAAGAAATAGAGCAAAAGCAACTAGCCAAAATTTAATTAATATAATAATTAGTGATTTTTTTGTTTTTGGCCAAGAAAAAATTCTAGACTTTGATAGTTCTATGAATTCATTTGTTGGTTGTTGCTCTTTAGGGACAGGGCATTTAAACTCGTTCATAAAATAATAATTATGGAAATGTAAGATTATCTCCATTACTCCAGAATGATTCAAGGTCATAATATTTTCTTATTTCTGGTTGAAATATATTTACAATCAGATCACCATAATCAAGCAAAGCCCATTTCGCCTCGTTAATCCCTTCTTTTCTTATCGGTTCAATTTTAGCCTTCTCTCTCAGCTCTCCTTCTACTGAGTTACTTATAGATCTAACCTGTACATCAGACAATCCTTCTGCTATTAATATCCATTCACTTATAAATGAAACTTTGTCTATTTTTATAAGTTTTATATCTTTTGCCTTTTTATCATCACATGCTTTAGCTGCCATTAATACTAAACTTTTATTGTCCATAAACATTTTCACTTGATACTGATTTTTCTGAACCTTCTTGCTGAGATAATTCTGATCTAGCCTTTTCTGCACTTTTTCTTAATGCCTCTAGTCTATCCTCAAAGAAACTCCTTTTTTTCTTTTTTCGAGTTTTTTCTATTAATTCCTTTAATGCTCCTCCTAGACTTTTATAGGCATTTGGAATGCTGTATCCAAATCTACAAGCAAGATCTATAGCTCTTTCATCTGCAAAAATAGCATCTTGAAGTTTTTTTTCAGAATTATTTTTTATATATAATCTATATCCTGCAAAACTTGACAAACCTAGTGCAAGTAATAGAAGCAGACCATCTTGTACCCATAACTCCCCAATTGCCCCACCGAGACCTATCGCAAGAGCTGCCATTTCCCATCCATCTCTTGGGATTGTATCATTTTGGATTTTCCCCACCTCGTGCCAAAATAATAAGTTTCTGTGGTCAATTGCAAAATTATCCCATTCATCTAAATCTATTTGGATTTCTACTTCATCACGACCAATTTCCTCAAGTGTTATTAAAGGCGGGTCTATAGCAGCAGCAGCTTCAACAAATACCCAACTTTCATTTTCTGGAGGCAACAAACTTTTAAGTCGCTGAAGTTCGCTCATAAAAAATTAATTTCTTTCAATACTATAGAAACAAATGTTGCTTTTCAAGTAACTTGATTAACATCTGATCATTTATAAGTAGCATGTGATAAACAAAGGTTTTAAATTATGCCTCAAAGAGGTGATCTAAAAAAAATTCTTATTCTTGGTTCGGGCCCGATTGTTATAGGACAAGCTTGCGAATTTGATTACTCTGGCACTCAAGCTTGCAAAGCTTTAAGAAATGCTGGTTATGAAATTATCTTGATAAATTCTAATCCAGCATCAATAATGACTGATCCTGATATTGCAAATAAAACTTATATTGAACCATTGACGCCTGATATTGTTTCTCAGATCATTTTAAAAGAAAAACCTGATGCGATTCTTCCCACTATGGGAGGTCAAACCGCTTTGAATCTTGCGGTTAAATTATCAGAATCAGATTTTTTAAAACATAATAATATTGAATTAATTGGTGCTGATTTAAGAGCTATTAATAAAGCTGAAGATAGAAAATTGTTTAAAGAATCGATGGAGAAAATAAATGTAAATGTTTGCCCATCTGGGATTGCATCTAACCTGGGTGAAGCTATAGAGGTATCAAAAAAAATTAGTTCCTATCCTCTTATAATAAGACCTGCATTTACATTAGGTGGTGTAGGAGGTGGAATTGCTTTTAACCTTGAAGAATTTGTCGAGTTGTCTAAATCAGGCTTAGAGGAAAGTCCAAGCAATCAAATATTGATTGAAAAATCACTTATTGGATGGAAGGAGTTTGAACTAGAGGTGATGAGAGATACTGCTGACAATGTAGTAATAGTTTGCAGTATTGAAAATTTGGACCCAATGGGTGTCCACACTGGAGATTCGATTACTGTAGCTCCTGCTCAGACTTTAACAGATAAGGAATATCAGAGATTGAGGGATTTGTCATTGAAAATAATTAGAGAAGTAGGAGTTGAAACAGGAGGAAGTAATATTCAATTTGCAATAAATCCATCTAATGGAGAAGTAATTGTTATAGAAATGAACCCCCGTGTGAGTAGATCCTCTGCTTTGGCAAGTAAAGCAACTGGATTCCCAATAGCTAAGATTGCAGCTTTATTATCTGTTGGTTATACACTTGATGAGATTATTAATGACATTACAAAAAAAACACCTGCATGTTTTGAACCATCAATTGATTACGTAGTTACTAAGATTCCAAGATTTGCCTTTGAAAAGTTTAAAGGCTCTTCAAATACATTAAGCACTGCAATGAAATCCGTTGGTGAGTCAATGGCAATAGGTCGCTCTTTTGAAGAATCATTTCAGAAAGCATTAAGGTCATTAGAAGTAGGTCTTTTTGGATGGGAATGTGATTCACTAGATGAATTTAAAAACGAGAGTCACATTAAAAATAGTTTAAGAAAGCCTACTTCTGAAAGAATTCTCCTAGTTAAAAAAGCTATGCAGCTTGGGAAAACTAATTCATATATTCAAGAAGCTACTAATATAGATTCATGGTTTATCGAAAAATTACGTAATATTTTTAATTTTGAAAATGATTTTTTGAAAGAAAAGGAACTTTATGATCTAGATAGGGATTTGATGTTACATGCTAAGCAATTAGGCTTTTCAGATCAACAGATAGCAAAATTAACTAATTCTGAGTTTTTTGAAGTGAGAAGATTTAGAAAAAAACTTAATATTATACCAATTTATAAAACTGTTGATACTTGTTCAGCGGAATTCTCATCCTCAACTCCTTATCATTATTCAACTTACGAAGAATCTTTCATTAATTTTAATTCTCAAGTTTTTGATAGCGAGATTTTAGAAAATAGTAAATCAAAAAAAATTATGATTCTGGGAGGAGGTCCTAATAGAATTGGTCAGGGAATAGAATTTGATTACTGTTGTTGTCATGCATCATATCAAGCCTCTACAAATGGTTATAAAACAATAATGGTTAATAGTAACCCTGAAACTGTATCAACAGATTATGACACTAGCGATATTCTATATTTTGAGCCTGTAACTTTGGAAGACGTTATTAACATTATAGAAGCTGAAAATCCATATGGTTTGATTGTTCAATTTGGAGGTCAAACCCCACTGAAATTATCATTACCTTTATTTGAATGGCTTAAATCTAAAGATGGGGTCAGAACTGGATCAAAAATTCTTGGGACTTCTCCAATGTCTATCGATTTAGCAGAAGATAGAGAGGAATTTACAAAAATACTTGAAGAACTAAGTATTAGACAACCTTTAAACGGTATTGCCCGTAATCAAAATGAAGCAGAAATAGTTGCAAAAGATATAGGATTCCCCATGGTTGTAAGACCTTCTTATGTTTTAGGAGGAAGGGCAATGGAAATTGTTAAAGATGAGAATGAATTATCGAGATACATCTCTGAAGCAGTTAGGGTTTCCCCTGATCATCCAATCCTTCTTGATCAATATTTGAATAATGCTATAGAGATAGATGTTGATGCTTTATGCGATTCAGAGGGTTCGGTTGTAATTGCTGGTCTGATGGAACATGTGGAGCCGGCAGGAATTCATTCAGGTGATTCTGCATGTTGTTTGCCATCCATTTCTCTTTCAACATCCACAATAGAAAATGTAAGGAACTGGACCAAATTAATTGCACAAAGATTAAATGTTGTTGGTTTAATTAATTTGCAATTTGCAGTAACAAATACAAATAAAGAAGAAAATAAATTATTTATTCTTGAAGCAAATCCAAGAGCATCTAGGACAGTCCCGTTTGTTTCAAAAGCAATAGGTAAACCAGTTGCAAAATTAGCTACCCAGTTAATGCAAGGTTTTACATTAGAAGATGTTAATTTCACCCAAGAATTTTCCCCAAAATATCAGGCTGTAAAAGAGGCTGTTTTACCTTTCAAAAGATTTCCTGGATCTGATACATTACTTGGCCCCGAAATGAGATCTACTGGAGAAGTGATGGGTTTAGCTAAAGATTTTGGAATTGCTTATGCTAAGTCCGAATTGGCTGCAGGAAATGGTGTCCCCTCAGAAGGAGTAGCTTTTTTGTCTACAAATGATTTAGATAAAAAAAATCTTGAGGATGTAGCTAGAGAGCTGTTGATTTTAGGATTTAAAATAATCGCAACAAAAGGTACAGCTGCATATTTGGTGAGTTTAGGCATTCAGGTTGAAGAAGTGCTAAAAGTTCATGAAGGCAGGCCAAATATTGAGGACCTAATTCGTTCGGGACTTGTTCAATTAGTTATTAATACTCCAATTGGCTCACAGGCTCTTCATGATGACGTTTATTTAAGACGTGCTGCTCTAGAATATAATATTCCAACTTTTACAACTATTCCTGGAGCAAAGGCCGCCATTAAAGCAATAAAAGCTTTGCAATATAATAAGATTGATTCTTACTCTCTACAAGAAATCCATAATTATTGAAATTTTACTCTAAGTTTTTTAGTTTTTCTCTTAATTGATTAACCAAAGAGTTTCGGCTAATTGAAATTAAATTGATAGTATCTTGGTGCATCTTAAGTTGTGTCTCTGCTATTTGTAAAACTTTTATAGATTCTTTTATTTCATTAGAAAGTTCATTAATATAATATTTTTTCCCTTCAAAGGTTAAAACTGGATTTGCAGAATCATTTGTGTTTTCGCTCATGGAAATACCTTTTTAATAATTAAAATAGAGTTATAATTTTTTAATCAATTGTTTTTCACATAATTCTTTATAAATTCCAGATTTATTTATTAAATCAATATGTTTCCCAACTTCAATAATTTCGCCTTTATCAAATACAACTATTTTATTTGCCTCTTGAGTAGTGGCTAATCTATGAGCAATTACAATAACTGTTCTATCCTTCATGGCTCTATTAAGACTTTCTTGGACCTCAGATTCTGATTCTGCATCTAACGCACTTGTCGCCTCATCTAAAAGAAGAATTGATGGGTTCCCAAGTATAGCTCTTGCAATTGCTATCCTCTGTATTTGACCACCTGAGAAATTTGATCCTCTTTCAGTTATCTTAGTTTCATATTTTTCAGGAAGCTTTTGAATGAAGTTATGAGCGTTAGCTTTTCTTGCTGATTCTATAACTTCTTCTTTTGTAAAATTTCTGCCCATTCTAATTACATCAATAATTTTTCCTGAAAACAAAAAAGGCTGTTGTTGTACTAATGCAATCTTTTTTCTAATATCTTTTGTATTTAATAACTTAAGATTTTTATCATCAATAAAAATTTCTCCATTATTTGGAGTTATAAATTTTAATATCAAAGCCAACATTGTACTTTTACCAGCCCCAGAAGCTCCAACGAAAGCTGTGACTTCCCCTTTTTTTATTTCTAAATTTATATTTTTAAGAACTTGATTTTCTATTTTGTAAGCGAAATTAACTTTTTTGAAACTAATTTTGCCTTCTATATTGGATATCTTTTTTAAATTTTCTCTATCATCTTCAATTGGTTCTAGATTTATGTTTTTCAACCTTTTTATTGAGGCTTCTGCCTGTTTATAGTCATTAAAATTTGTACTTACATGGCTTATTGGATCAATAAGCATCAATATTGCAGCAAAGAAACTACTAAATTCTTCGCTTGTTAGAAGGCCTAGATTGATTCTTGCGGCGCCTAAGCCTAATATTGCTAATATTCCAAATGCTTCAACAAAACCTACAACTGGATGTTGAAATGCAAGTAATTTTAGTGTTTTATATTTTGCTTTTTTATTTGCACTTAATCTTTTATAAAATCTTTTCTCAATCCAATTTTCTGCAGCAAAAGCCCTTATCGTCGACATCCCATTTATAGATTCACCTATTAAGCCAGCTAAATTACTTGTTGATTCTTGACTTTTTTCAGATGCGAATAAAACTCTTCTTCCAAAACTATTAACTGAAAGAATAATCAATGGTGCTAGAACAAAAGTTGATAATGTTAGTGACCAATCTAAATAAAACATATACACTATAACCGCTATTAATTGTAAGGTACACGGAATAGTATCCTGAGCTGTTTTATAAATAACTTCGCTTACCCTATCTGCATCTTCTGTTAATCTATATGTTATGTCTCCGGCTGAAATTTGTTCAACAGAATTCATCTTTATTTTTTGAATTTTGCTAAATAAATTTCCTCTCATTACTTCACTAATTTCTAAAGATGGTTTTGCTATGAATACATCTTGTCCAAATTGAGCAGTTTTTTGAACTAAAAATACAAATAAAGACTTAATTATTATGTTAGAGACTTTTGAGAGATCACCAGATCCAATTGCTGGAATTAAGTTTCCAGCTAAATAAGCTAACAAAGGCCAACAAGCTACATATATAAGCATGCATATAAAACCCTTTAAAAACCTATTTAAATACGGTCTTAATGGTGGGATTAGTCTCAAGATATTATATATTTAATTATTTATACTACTTTACCAATATCTTTCCTTATATAAAATAATGAAATTGGATCAATTCTTAAAATGGAAAAATTTGGTCTCTTCTGGTGGAGAAGCAAAAGTTTTTATTAAATCCGGTTCTGTTAGGGTTAATGGTGTAATAGAAACTAGGAGAGGAAGAAAATTAAATAAAGGAGATAAAGTTATATTTCTAAAAAATGAATTAATTTTTGAATAATTCGCCTATTCAACTCAATTTATATTAATATAATTTTCTTGGAG
This sequence comes from Prochlorococcus marinus XMU1406, assembly GCF_017696055.1. Lineage (NCBI taxonomy): Bacteria > Bacillati > Cyanobacteriota > Cyanophyceae > Synechococcales > Prochlorococcaceae > Prochlorococcus > Prochlorococcus marinus. Next base: position 880,405 of record NZ_JAAORG010000001.1, on the reverse strand, counting down.
ATAGTATTTTGAGAAAATCTGTTATTGCTGGTAATTGGAAAATGCATATGACTTGTGCTGAAGCTAAGTCTTATTTAGAAGAGTTTATACCTTTAATAAAAAAAATAAATAATGATCGTAAAATTGTTATTGCGCCACCTTTTACAGCGATTTCAACCTTTTCTGGACATTCTGATTTTAATTATTTAGATATTTCTAGTCAAAATATTCATTGGGAGGAAGAAGGAGCATTTACTGCAGAAATATCCCCCAAAATGCTTCTTGAACATGGTGTCTCATATGCAATAGTTGGCCACAGTGAACCAAGGAAATATTTTAGTGAAAGTGACGAACAAATTAATAAAAGAGCAGTTTTTGCTCAATCTAGTGGACTAACTCCGATAGTTTGTGTTGGAGAAACATTAGAACAAAGAGAAAGAGGAGAAGCTGATAGAGTTATTACTAGACAGGTTGAACAAGGATTAGAAAATACAGATCCATCAAATTTAATTGTTGCATATGAACCAATATGGGCTATTGGGACAGGTAAAACATGTGAGGCTAAAGACGCTAACAAGATATGTTCTTTGATTAGGAAATTAATAGGTTTTGATGATGTAATTATTCAATATGGAGGATCTGTTAAGCCTAATAATATTGACGAAATTATGTCAATGACTGATATAGATGGGGTCTTAGTTGGAGGGGCTTCATTAGATCCGAAAAGTTTTGCAAGAATTGCCAATTATCAATAAGAAAGATCCATGGCCAAAAGGCTGGGGACAAAAAACTTCAATTATGGGGGTTATTAATTTAACTCCAGATTCATTTAGTGATGGTGGTGAATTAAACTCTTCAAAAAAAGTTTTGGATCTAGTTAATCATTTTTTGTGTAATGGTGTGGATGTTATAGATCTTGGTGCTCAGAGTACAAGGCCTGGGGCTGAGGAAGTGGGCCCTTGTATAGAAATAAAAAGATTGATCCCATATCTGAAATTAATAAAATCTGAATATCCAGATGTTTTAATTTCTATTGATACCTTTAATTCTGAGGTCGCTTATGAAGCTCTTTTAAATGGTGCTAATTGGATAAATGATGTCACTGGAGGAAGAAGAGATATAAATATTTTGGATGTTGTATCTAAATTCGACTGCCCATTCGTTATAACTCATAGTCGTGGAAATAGTCAAAATATGAATGAACTATCTAATTACGAAGATGTATTGAATGATGTTAAGAATTCGCTTGATAATTTAATAAAAAATGCTTTAGAAAAAAATATTTCTAAGAGAAATATAATAGTTGATCCTGGAATTGGTTTTTCAAAGGATATTGTTCATAATTTGGAAATTTTAAAACACTTAGATGTATTTAAAAAATGGAATTTGCCAATTTTGATAGGTGCATCCAGGAAAAGATTTATAGGAGAAATTTTGAATGAGAAAAAACCAAAGGAAAGAGATATTGGAACACTTGCAGTAAGCTGTCTTTGTTCTCAATTTAATATTGATATTGTGAGAGTTCACAACGTGGAACTAAATTATCAAATTCTGAAAGTAGCTGATAGGATTTACAGAAAATAATAAATTTATTATTCTTTAACTCCTTCGATTTTATCCTCTACCTCTTGGTATAGCTCTTTCAACTGTTCAATATTTTCATCTGAAGTTTCCCAATATCCCCTGCCATTGACTTCTAGCAAAGTTCCAACAATTCTTCTGAAACTATTAGGATTAAGATCCATTAATCTTTTCCTCATCTCTTCGTCATTTATAAATGTTTCATTAGTTTCTTCATATACAAAATTATCTACTTGACCACTTGTCGCACTCCATCCAAGAGTGTAATTAAGTCTGTTAGAAAGTTCTCTAACTCCTTCATAACCAGATTTAAGCATACCTTCATACCATTTAGGATTTAAAAGTTTTGTTCTTGAGTCTAATCTGATAGTTTCTCCAAGTGTTCTAACTTGAGCATTAGAAGTAGTAGTGTCTGCTATGTAGCTACTTGGTTCTTTTCCGTCATCTCTTAGTGTCTTAATCAATTTGGTTGGATCTGAATCAAAATAATGACTTACATCTGTTAATGAAATCTCTGAGGAATCAAGGTTTTGAAATGTAACATCTGCTGTTTTCATTACTGACTCAAATACCTCTCTTTTTTGATTCATCTCACCTGGATTATCAGCATTAAAAGCGTATGTTTTGCGTGATAAATACATTTCTTGTAATTCATTTTCTTCCTCCCAAGTTGAGTTTTCTACGGCTAAATTAACATTTGAACTGTAGCTTCCACTCGCATTAGAGAATACTCTCGCTGAAGCTTCTCTGATAGAGGTACCTTCTTTTTCTGCTTGTTCTAGCGAATGTTTCCTTACAAAATTGGATTCCAATGGTTCATCAGCCTCAGCCGCTAATTTGACCGCCTGATCTATTAATGCCATCTGATTTATAAATAGATCTCTAAATACTCCTGAGCAGTTAACGACTACATCTATTCTTGGTCTACCTAATTCTTCTAAAGGGATTAATTCTAATTTGTTGATTCTTCCAACAGAATCTGGTTTTGGTTTTACCCCAACAAACCATAAGATTTGAGCAAGTGATTCTCCATAAGTTTTGATGTTATCAGTACCCCATAAAACACAAGCAATTGTTTCAGGCCAAGTCCCTTGCTCTTCCTTTTGTCTCTCAATTAGTTTGTCAACAACTGACTTTGCAGCAGCTACAGCTGCTGTCGTAGGAATTGATTGTGGATCAAGTGCATGGATATTTTTACCACTGGGTAAAACACCTGGATTTCTTATAGGATCTCCACCTGGTCCAGGTAAAACATAATTTCCATCTAATGCTTTAATGAGGCTATCCATTTCTTTATCAGCACAGACCTGTTCCAAACAGAAAAGTAAGTAATCAAATAATTTATTTAATTCCTTCTGGTTAACTTCATTAAATCCATTTAAGTTGCAGACTCTTAGCCAAGGGGTAGGTAAATTCAGACCAAATACTTTAAAAAAGTCAAACAATTTGGAAAGAAGTGATTTTTCTAAATAAACTCTGCCATCAACAATTTTTAAAGAGTTGACCATCGCAAAAATAGACTCTCTTGCTGTCTTTATGATTTTTTCATTTAACTCTACAAATTTGAGTTCACCTTTATTATTACCATCATAAATTTGTTCAATAGTCAGACCCATGGATTCAGCAAGTAGTCCAGGAAGAGATCTTAATCCCTCTTGTTCTCTCTCTAAAGATGCAATATTTACAAGAGTTGCTACAGCTTCTTCTGCTGTTGGAGCTTCTCCAATAGTATGAAGACCGCAAGGTAATAATCTACTTTCAATTTCCATCAACTGTTTATAGACATTACCAACAAATAAATCTCTTTCATCTAATGAGAGATCTTCTACATCTTTTGAAGGGAGCTCAACATCCTTATCAAGATTACATTGTTTAGAAGTCTCGACTATTGCATTAACTATTTGAATACCTCTACTATTTTCTCTTAGTTGTTGATAAGAACCAACAAGTTCGCTTAGTTCTTTAAGTCCTTTGTAGAGTCCTGCATTTTCTGCTGGAGGAGTTAAATAGCTAATGGTTGAGGCATAACCTCTTCTTTTCGCGATTGTAGCTTCAGAAGGATTATTAGCAGCATAGTAATACAAATTAGGTAATGATCCAATGAGAGAATCCGGATAGCATGTTTCACTCATGCCCATCTGTTTACCAGGCATAAATTCAAGTGATCCGTGAGTTCCAAAATGAAGAACAGCATCAGCTCCCCAGATTTTTTCTACATAGGTGTAATAAGCGGCAAAACCATGATGAGGACTTGCACTTCTTGAATAAAGTAACCTCATTGGATCACCTTCATAACCGAATGTTGGTTGAACACCTATAAAAACATTTCCAAAATGTTTTCCATAAATAAGAAGATTTTGTCCGTCACTATTTAGGTTTCCAGGAGGTTTACCCCAATTCTCTTCAAGTCTTTGTGAATATGGTGTGAACTCTTCGTATTCTTTTACTGACATCTTATGAGCGATATTTAACTCGGGAGAGCCGTCCATTGCTTCAGGGTTATTAATTACTTTTTCCATTAATTCTTTTGAATTATTTGGAAGTTCATCTATTTGATATCCTTTGGATTTCATTTCAAGGAGTACTCTATAAATTGAACCGAAAACATTTAAGTATGCTGCCGTACCAACATTTCCTTTGTCTGGTGGAAAACTAAATACTGTGATGGCTAATTTTTTGTCCTTTCTTTGTTTAACTCTTAAAGTTGACCATTTTATGGCTCTTTCTGCGATTACATCAACTCGATCTTGGAGTGTATGCGCCTTACCTGTAGCATCATCACGACCTGAGAGAATAATAGGTTCTATAGCACCATCAAGCTCTGGAATTGCAATCTGAAGTGCTACCTGAACTGGGTGTAACCCTAGATCACTATCTTCCCATTCTTGTGTGGTTTGGAAGACTAATGGAAGTGCAACCATATAGGGTCTGTTTAACCTTTTTAGAGCTTCAATAGCTTTAGGATGATCTTGTCTTGCTGGCCCACCAACTAGTGCAAATCCTGTTAGAGATACAACTCCATCTACTATAGGTTGATCATTATTTATTGAATCATAATAAAATTCTTTAACTGGTTTCGAAAAATCTAGACCTCCACAGAAGATAGGTAGTACCCTCGCACCTCGGTATTCCAATTCTTGAATAACAGCAACATAATGAGCATCATCTCCCGTAACGATATGACTCCTTTGAAGCACTAAACCTATTGTTGGAGTTTTGTCATCTTTAGGTTTTATATCTTTTCTATTATTTTCCCAATTTTGATATTCTTTAAGACTTTCAAACATGCAAGGAGCAAGAGGATGCCAAATGCCTAAATCTGGGAATGTTTCAGGGTCTTGAATTTTAAATTCTTCTATTTGATCTTTTATGATCTCTGAAACAGCATACTTTTCAGAAATCATTAACAAGAAGTTTTTTAAGTTCTCAGTGGTACCACCTAACCAGTACTGAAAACTCAGAATAAATGTTCTAGCATCTTGAGCTTTTTCTACTGGTAGATATTTTAGTATTGAAGGTAGTGTATTTAATAACTTCAACATTGAATCTTGGAAACTAGCTCCATCAGATTCTTTTTTCTTTTTTATTAAATCTCCAATAATACTTTTAGATTGGCCAAGTTGGGACATACTAAATGAACCTAACTTATTTAATCTCATTACCTCTGGCATGGAGGGAAAAACAATTGATGCTTTAAGTTTGTCTTTAAATGGAGATACTGCATCAACTACTTTTTGAGCAAGATCTTCAATGAAAATTAGAGAAGCAACAAATATATCTGCATTAGCTATATCTTCTTTAAAATCTTCAAAATTACTATCATTCCTAAGTTCTTCGATAAGATAGCCGCTAAGATCTATACCTATTGGCCCATTCATCTTATTTATTGACTTTGCAGCTTCCGTTAAGGAATTTTGGTATTGTGGCTCAAGGACAACATAAACTGCTTTTATTACAACTTTGTGTTTGTTATCCTCAACAGGAGATACTCTGCGGTTTGCTGAGCGGACCTGCGTAAACATTGATTTTCTTTAAGTATTTCTACCAGCCTACGAATGAAAAGACGTTATTGTGTGCAATATAAATAGCGTGTAACAACCTTTAAAAAAATTTTTTTAAAAAAAATGATTGAAAATTCTAAAAAACCCATACCAGTACTAGTTTCCGGAGCTTTAGGCAGAATGGGTAGCGAAGTTGTTAATACTGTATTAAATTCCACAGATTGTGAACTTGTTGCAGCAATCGACATAAACGAAAAGAACAATGGCTCAAATATTTCTGAATTATTAAATGTTGAAAATTGTGATGTTTTTGTTTCTAATGATTTTGAAGGAACTTTATGTTCTGTTAGTCAAAATTATAGAAATGAAAAAATCAAACCTGTGCTGGTTGATTTTACTCATCCTGATTCTGTATATGAAAATACCAGATCAGCTATTGCATATGGTGTATCACCAGTCGTAGGAACTACAGGTCTAAGCCCTTCGCAAATACAAGATTTGTCTGTTTTTGCTCAGAAAGCATCCGTTGGTTGTGCAATAATTCCTAATTTTTCAGTAGGTATGGTTCTTCTTCAGCAGGCGGCATCAGTAGCTGCTAGGTTTTATAACAATATTGAATTAATAGAGATGCATCATAATCAAAAAGCTGATTCACCTAGTGGGACATGTATAAAAACTGCAGAAATGATTGAAGAATATCCAAAGAAATTTAATCAGAATTTAGTAAAAGAGTCTGAGTCATTGAAAGGTGTACGGGGTGGGCTCAGAGATTCAGGAATTAATATACATTCTGTAAGATTACCAGGATTACTCGCTCATCAGTTAGTAATTATGGGTTCTCCAGGTGAAACTTACACAATTAAGCATGACACTATTGATAGAAAGGCATATATGCCAGGAGTTTTACAGGCTATTAAAAAGATAGGTAATTATGAAACATTAGTTTACGGACTTGAAAAATTGATTTTTTAAAATGTTAATTCCAATTAATTCAAGTCAAATTTCAAAACTTATTCCTGCAGTTGGTACAGGAAGTCAATTTAAGTACGCGTTGGGGAATCCAAGAAAAATTCTTCAAAGAGTAATAGTTTCTTCAATTGGTGGATTTATTTCATTAGTTATTAGTTCGACTGGAGATCAAACTAATAATTTCTGGTTATTCCTATGTGTAGGCTTCTTTTTGTTTATCATCTGGGGCCCAATTCTTGAATCAAGTAGAAAAAATTTGAAATTAAGAAAATATAAATTTTTTTCTATATTTGATGGCTACATATCAGATATTTATAAAACAGAAAAGATTGAAAGTTCAAGAGAACAATCTAATAGGCAAGGTCGATTAGAAGTTATCGAAAACAAAAGGACTTGGTTAGTACTTGAATTAGAAGATGAAGAAGGTTATTTGGAAAAGTTAAGTTTTCCTATGGAAAATAAGCACAGTCAAATTAGGGTGGGTGCAAGTATTAGATGTTTAATAACATCTGATAATCGTAATTTTGACAGAGATTTTTATTTGACCGATGCTTGGCTTCCTGAAATTAACTTATGGGTGGGTGAGTATCCTTATTTATTAAGACCAGCATTTGAGGAAATTTGCTATATTTATTTGAATAGATAGTTGATACTTATATAATTTGATGAAAAATAAATTCAATTTTAAAATTGTTGGATCCGGTCCCACTGGTCTATTACTTTCAATTGCACTTTCAAAATTTGATTGCAATATTTTTTTAACTGATTTATTAACAAAAGATAGATTAATTGATAAAGATAAAACTTATGCAATTACTCACTCAACAAGAAAAATCTTATCTAAATTCAGACTTTGGAAAAAATTAGAACCATTTTTATATGGCTTTGATACCCTTTCAATTTCAGATAGTGTAACTTCTGCTTTGACCAATTTATCAACTTCTGACCTAGATGATGATATAAGTTCTTCTGAAAATATTGGCTGGGTAGTTAAACATTCGGATCTCATGAACGTATTTTTTCAAGAGATTGATAATTATGAAAATATTTTTTTTATGACACCACAGAGATTATTACGTAAAAAAATATTAATTGATTATCAATTCTTTTCAACAGGAGCAAACTCACTTGATAAAAAATTCTTAGATTTTGTTGATATTAAAAAATCTTATAGTCAGTCTTGTTTAACTTTTAAAGTTTCTCTTAGAGGTCATTGTGAAAAACGTGCTTATGAAATTTTTAGAAAAGAAGGACCCCTTGCATTATTACCTTTAGGAAAAAACTTATATCAAGTAATTTGGACTTCCAGTACATTAAAGGCAACTGAAAGGTTAAATTCTGATAAGAATTTTTTAATGGATAATTTATCAACTATCTTGCCGGTTGAATTTAATTTGGATCAAATAGTTGGAGAATTTAATATTTTTCCTGTTTCATTATCCTTAAATTTACCAGTTTTAAATTTTAAAAAATTAGTTTTTGTTGGAGATGCATTTCATACATTTCATCCTGTTGGTGGTCAGGGTCTAAATAGTTGTTGGAGAGATGTTAATACTATTTATGATCTTTTAAATAAAAATACTGCTATTACTAAAATGCAACTGACATCATTTAAATTTAAGTATTTTTCTAGCAGGATTTTAGATATTATCGTTACTATTTTCATAACTGACTCATTGATATCAATTTTTGCTAATAGAAACGTTTTTTTATTCCCAATAAGGAAATTTTCATTTTTACTTTTAAATAATTTTCTTTTTATAAGAAAATTAGTCCTAAATCAAATGACTAAATCTCTAATTTACTCTAGTATTAAATAATATTCATGAATAATTATATATCTAAAGAAATGATAATTTATTTATTTAATGTAGTAGGTTTAGATGAATCATCTATTGAACTTGGCATAAAATTATCTATCAAAAATAATACTCCATTACCAATATTATTGTGGAGTTATGGAATGCTAACTATTGAAGAACTAGATAAGTTATATTCATTTTTATTTCAAAAAATGGATTAATAATTCTGTTATAATTTGTCCATATTTTAATAAAGAACAATTACAGTTTTAACTAGAGGAAATCAGGTATCAAGAAAATCTATAGAGAAGCTTGATTTATTACTATTAATACTAGAAACTATCGACTTAAATGGCATTCAGTCCCTTTACGCCTTATCAAATAGGCTTAATTTAAATAATGTTTTACCAAATAAAGTTACTATTTGGAAATTAAGGAACAATAATCCATTGAGAAAATCTTATGTTACAAACAATATTAAACTTAACGAATTCGATGCTTTAATTAGAATTACAGTTGAAATGTCTAAATATTTATATCCTTATATCAGAGAGATACTAAAATCTAAAGAAGATATTGAAGAGAATTCAGTTATTTGGAATGATTTTAATAAGAGATTTATTGAGTTGATTAAAGAGAGATTTAATATAGATACTATTAGAGTGAAAAAGCTTTTAAATCAAGCTGAAAATGATGAAATTATCACAAAATCTTTGCTTATTTTATCTTTTTGCATCTCAAATCAGGGTTATCAAAAGTTGAAGAATTTTCTATACGATTTTTAATATGATGCAAAATAAATTGTCATTTCATCAATCTTCGGCAAGTCTAGAAATAATCGGATTACCAGATTATTCCAATAATGAAAATAAAGATCAAATATCTATAATTTCTCAATGGAAATTAACCATAGTAGATAAACCACTTATTGAAGGCAAAATTGAACATTTAGGGCCTATTATGGATGCTTTTTATATTTATTCAAATCTTTTAATCAAAAGCGAAACCCCAATATATGAGTCTAAATTAATTGATATAAAAGCCGATAATCTTTACATACATAATATTGTGCTTAAGAGCTCTAAACCAAATGTAAATCCCTTAAATATAAAGATTGGGAATACATCTTTGACAGACACCATAAATTGTTTTGATCAATTAAATGAATCATCAAAAGTAAGAATAAAGAACACTGTGGTATCTAATTACATACCAAAAAAAGGAAGATTTGTTTTAAACAACAAATTAAAAATTTTGAATTTCATTATGCCGCCTTTTATTGCAATTTTCTCCTTAATTCTATGTTCCTCTACTTTTATTTATTTTTATAATCCTGTTGAAGATAAAGAAAAAAATGAACTAATAATTCCAGAATAAAGAGCCATTAGCATCTCGAATACAAACACGATATTATAGGTAAATTTCTTTTCAGAGTAATTCAAATTTATTCTTTGAGCTTTTATGTATGGCTGATTTAAACATACCAAATTTGAATATTAAATCTGATAAATATATTTTTAAAAAAAAATTAAATTTAAGAAGAAAATCTAAAAGAAGACTATTTACTGAATCTTTCATTTTGTTTATTTTAAGTATTTTATTAGTTTATATAAATTACTTAATTCCTAATAAAAATTTGCTGCTACAGAATTTACCTTCGACAATTAATAAATCTTTTTTATTATTAATTGATCTCTTTTCATATCTCTATGAAATATTTTTGGTGATTTTTATTTTTGCCTCTTCTTTAACTGCTCTAATCTTAATGTTAGGTTCTTTTTATAGGTTATTTAGAGTATCAAAGAGAAAGTCAAAACAAATAAGTTATAAATAATTTCAAATAGGTTGCATTAGGCCGCCACTTCCTGAATCAGAATCATCATCATCATTTTCTGTTTCTTCGCCAAATAATGCAAATATACCAAGTACAATTGATGAAAGAATAATTGATAAGGGTAAAATCGAAGTTTGGATTCCGACGTCTATATATTCACCCATAAAACAAATAAATTTTTATAAACCTAACCGAATTCAAACTGATTCGCGGATTTTAAATAATTATTTAATAATTTATTCTTTTTTCATAAAAAGTTCTTTATCGAAATTCTTTATTTCTCTTTCAAAAGATCCCAACCACAACATAAGTTGATCAATTTGATTTTGAATTTCAGTTGCACCTAAACCCCTTATAGTGATTATTGATAATTGTTCGCCTTCATTAAAATGAAATTTATTTTGAACACTACTTGCTAAAGAATTTTTAAGAATTTTAAAAGTAGAATTTTTTAATTTTGTTTCTATCAGGATGTTTGGCTTTTTGAGCTTTATCTTATTAAAACCACATTTTTTAGCTAGTAATTTTAGTCTCATTATCATAATTAGGGACTCAACAGGTTTGGGTAAGTTTCCATATCTATTCACCCAGTCTGTTGCTAATTCAGTTAATTCATCATTTTTTGAACATTCAGTAGCAGATTTATAAGCCTCAAGCTTCTCTTCCCTGTTTAATATCCATGTTGCAGGTATAAATGCATTTATTGGTAGATCAATTTGTGTGTCGTTAACTTCAGGTATTTCTTGCCCACTTATTTCTGAAATAGCCTCATGTAGCATTTCTATATATAAATCATATCCAATCGCATTAACCTTTCCACTTTGTTCTTCTCCTAATAAACTACCAACACCTCTTATTTCCATATCTTTCATTGCAAGTTGGTATCCACTTCCTAGTTCAGAAAAATCTTTTATAGCTTTCAATCTTTGTTTTGCAGCGTCATTAATCTTATTTATATTTGGATAAAATAACCAAGCATGTGCTTGTATACCGCTTCTGCCAACTCTTCCTCTAAGTTGATAAAGTTGTGAAAGGCCAAATTTGTGAGAATCTTCAATAATTATTGTATTTACTTTAGGGATGTCCAATCCACTTTCAATTATCGTTGTACATATCATTAGATCAACTTCTCCATTATTAAAAGCAATCATTGCATTTTCAAGCTCTGTTTCGTTCATTTGCCCATGAGCAACAATAAATTTTAAGCTGGGGAACATATTTTTTAATTTGTTTATAGCTTGATCAATATCAGAAATTCTTGGAAGAACATAAAAAATTTGACCACCTCTATCAAGTTCTTGATTAATTGCAGTTCTTATAACATCCATATCTATTTCAGATAAATATGTTTTTATTGATCTTCTTGATGGAGGAGGAGTATTTAATAAGCTCATTTGTCTTAGTCCAGATAAGCTCATATAAAGAGTTCTTGGAATTGGAGTTGCCGAAAGAGTTAAAACGTCTATGTTGGTTTTGATTTTTTTAATTTTTTCCTTTTGTCTTACTCCAAATCTTTGTTCTTCATCGATAACAAGTAGTCCTAAGTTTTTAATTTCTATTTCTTTTCCTAAAATTTGGTGCGTTGCTACAACTAAATCAATTTTGTTATTTTTCAAACCTGCATAGATTTCCTTTCTTTCATTAACAGTTTTAAATCTATTGAGTAATGATACTTTTATAGGGTAAGGTGAAAATCTATTATTTATCGTTCTCCAATGTTGCTGAGCTAGGATTGTTGTGGGTGCTAGTAATATTACCTGTTTGCCTGATGTAATAGCCTTAAAAATAGCCCGAACAGCTACTTCTGTTTTGCCAAATCCTACATCTCCACAAACTAGTCTGTCCATTGGCTTATCGCTTTCCATATCAGATTTTATTTCTTCTACAGCAGTAATTTGATCAGGTGTTGGTTGATAAGGGAATGATTCCTCTAATTCATTTTGCCAAGGACCATCTTCTGGGTAAATGTATCCCTTTAATTTTTCTCTCTTTGCATAAAGTTTTAAAATATCGACAGCAACTTTTTTTATTTGTTTCTTATTTTTCTCTTTTATTCTTTCCCATTCTGTTCCTCCTAATTTATTTATTTTTGGATTTATTTTTCCGCTTGATCTATACCTGTTAACACTACCAAGTTGATCAGCGGCAACACTTATCTTCCCGTCCTGATACTGAATGACTAAATAGTCTCTTGAATCTCCAGTTATATTTATTTTTTCTATTTTTAAAAATTTTCCAATTCCATGATTTTTATGAACTATAAAATCACCCGGACTAATCTTATTTACATTTATATTTGAATTTACACTTCTTTTTTTTCTTCTTATGAATACATTATTAAAAAGAGATTGTTGTGAAAATAATTCTTTATCTGTTATCAGGACAACCTTCCATATCGGAAGATAAAAGCCCTCGATTTCATAATTGTTTTTATTTTTTAAAATTAAAGGAGTTGAATTGTTAATTGACTTAAATGCTGCATCAATATCATTAGGATTGTTTAAGAAGTTTGCATTACATTCGTGCTCAAAAAGTAAAGTCCTAGTTCTCAATGGCTGAGCTGATAGTATCCATACTTTTTCATTATTTTTTATATTTTTATTTATATCATTGGATAATTTTCCTATATTTTTAGAATATGAATTTAATCTTTTATCGTTTAACAAAAACCTATTATCAATATTGACTTTAGATTCAAATTCATAAAATTTTATTAAATTAAAATTTTCTAATGAATTTAATATTTCGTCAAACTTTAAATGCAAATTAGGTTTGGCCTCTAAATTAATGTCATTACTTTTAAGGTTTTCATTTAATTCATACGCACAATTATCAAAATTACTTTCTGAATCTAGATACCAATTATTTGCAAATTTCTTACAATCTTCTAGTTCATCAATTACAAGAATTGTTTCCCTATCTATAAAATCTATTAAATTTGAGGGTTCATTTTCAATTATTCCTAAATAACGATCAAGATTATTTTTATTTATATCTTCTGAATTAAAAATACTGTTCTTAGATAAATTATTTAACTTATCTTTTAATAGCAAATCAAATCCAGCCTGTATTATTTCAATATTATTTATACTTTCTAATGTTTTCTGTGTATAGGGATCATATTCTCTTATTTTCTCAATTACATTATCAAAAAATTCTAATCTTATAGGAAATTCATTATTGACAGGATAAATATCTATTATTTCCCCTCTCCTACTCCAGAATCCTTCTGTTGAAGTAACATTGTCCTTCGCATAACCCAGCAAGGTAAGTTTATTTGCTAATTCTTGAATCTCTATTTGAACCCCTTTTTGCAAATCTAACTTTTTTTCAATTAATAAGTTTTTATTTATTAGATGAGGTTGTAGTGATCTCTCAGTTGATATAACAATATTAAGTTCATTTTTCTCTTTTTTTATTAATTTGGATAAAACAGTAAGCTGACTAAATTCAATCTCTTTGGATTTATTAATTGATGAGTATGGTAGATGTTCTGTTGGAGGATAATATAAAACTGCTTTATCATTTATACTTTCAAAATAACCAATCCATTTGTAGGCAATTTCTACATTAGGACAAATTAATAATATATTTTTTTCTTCTTTTTTTGCGATGCTATCTAAGATTATCGATTTCGCATATCTACTTGAACCAATAATATTTAATTCATTATTTTTTGAAATTCTTTTTATTAATTCAGAAGTAATTTGTGAGTTAGAAATATAATCAACTAAAGTATTTAAACTCATTTATAGTTATCAATCTTGATTACAAATATCCGATATATTATATTAGATTTTATAGTGATTGTGAATAATATTTGATGGATTCAGCCGCAATAAATTCTTTTATACCCACACTAGATCAAGTAGACAGTTGGTACGAAATTTTGACACTTTTACCCATATTAATTGTTCTAGAATTATTATTGTCGGCAGATAATGCTGTCGCACTGGCTTCTCTTACTAAATTCCTCGACAGTTCAGAATTAAGATCAAGAGCCTTAAATATAGGTATAACAATATCTTTATTATTTAGAATTATACTCATCATATTATCTAATATTCTTCTCAAGTTTATTTTTATTAGGGTTTTTGCTGGTTTTTATTTAATATACTTATTCTTCTCTAATATTTTTTTAAATTCAGATATAGAAAACGCTGAAAATGGTACAGATAATAAAAAAAATAATTTTAGGTTCTTAAGAGTTGTAGCACTTCTTTCAATTACTGATTTTGCATTTTCTATAGACAGTATTACTACTGCAGTAGCTATCAGCGATCAATACATATTAATTATATTTGGAGCAGTAATTGGTGTATTAGCATTAAGATTTACATCGGGGATTTTTCTAAAACTTCTGGATATATTTTCTAGATTAGAAACAGCCGGTTACGTAGCAATTTTAATTGTTGGGATTAAACTTTTACTAAATACGTTAATTAAAGAGTCTATTCTTCCTGACTATTATTTTTATATTTTGATTCTTTTTGCTTTCATTTGGGGATTCTCTAAAAAAGAATCTAAAACTTAATCTGAGAAATAATCACCTACCGTTGGTTTTAACTGTTGTATCAATTGATTTTTGCTAGATATATTTTTGCCTTCAAGTTTTGCTTCTAACAAAATAATCGGATCAGTTTTAGTTGAAATTATAATTCCTTCATTTTCTATGACAGCAAGAATAATTCCTGGTTTTGAATAATTGTTAATTAAAAGGTATTTTTCATTTTTAATTTCATCACTACTCAAAACTTTGATTTTAATTATTTTTAGGTTCTTACCTCTAAAAGTCGTATTTGCTCGTGGGTATAATGCTTTTATTTTTTTTGAGATTTTAAATGCCTCATTACTCCAAACCACTTTATAATCTGATTTTTCAATCATTCTTGCGTAAGTAATTTCTCTTCCAAGGGTATTTTGTTTTGTTAATTGAAAATTACTAATTTTATTAATATTTTCTTCGATTAAAGATGTAGCATTTAAAAATAAATTTGCAGATAAAATACTAAGTTTTTCAGATAGTGTATTTAAATTATCGTTATTATCGATTTTAATTTTTTCTTCCAACAATATGTCGCCAGTATCTAGTCCCTCATTCATTTTCATAATTCCTACACCCGTAAATTCATCACCTTTTATTAGGGACCATTGGATTGGGGCAGCACCGCGCCATCTTGGAAGTAATGAAGCATGAGCGTTCCAACAACCAAATTTTGGGATTTCCAATATCTCTTTTGGTAAAATTTTTCCGTAAGCTATAACAATAAATAAATCACAAGAAAGTGATTTAAGTTCATTTATAAAATCTATATTGCCCCTGATTTTTGCTGGAGTATAAATTTTTATAGATTCTTGCTCGGCAAAACTTTTTACAGGTGAGGAGATTAATTTATTTCCCCTAGATCTTTTCTTATCTGGTTGGCTTACTACTGCAATTACTTCGTGCTTAGATTTAATAAAAATATCAAGGCTTGCAATTGAATATTCAGGTGTTCCCCAGAATATAATTCTCACGCGTCACCAGTTATTGATAATTCATCTACCCATATATGTGGAGAAATTCCACTTGTTGTTACCTCCTGGCTTGATTCGATATTTACTATATTTTTCAAAAGATATTTGATATCCCCTGCTACAGTGGCAGATTCTATTGAGGTTTTTTTACCGTTTTTATAGAGCCATCCATCAAATGGAAGAGAGAATGAACCTTGACTTGCTCTGACACCTGCATGGATTGCATTTAATTCTTCAATATAAACGAATTCCCCCTCATAAGTAGAGTGAACTAATGATGTTTTTAGATCAGAGTTTCCCTCTGATCTCTCAACTACGATCCAATCAGGAGATACTGAGACTTTTGATCCTAGTCCAGCGTGGCCTGTGGGGACTGTTTTAAATATTCTTGCAGTTGATTCAGAATGTATAAAATTTTCAATTCTTCCTTTGTTAATTAAGCATAGTCTTTTGGTAGGAGTTCCCTCTCCATCAAATGGTGATGAAGAAATATTCTTTTCGTGAAGACCATCATCATAAATATTAAGTGCTTCTGTAGATAGCTTCTCTCCAATAGAATTTTTATTAGATAAGCTGACTCCATCTAAAATGCTTCTAGCATTAAACATTGAACTAAATGCATTTATGATTGTTAAAAAAGACTCTGGGGAAAAACATATTAAATATTTATCAGTTTTGATAGATGAATAATTTAAATGAGAAATTGTTTTATTAGAAGCGTCTTTAATACACGACTCTATATCTATATCATCAACTCCATATCCAAGTTTTACGGAACCTGAACTACGAGGTTTCTTATTTTTCTCTTCTGCTCTTGCATATAAATAAAGTGCAGCTTGACTTTTGGTATAACTCCGAAAGGCACCATCACTATTTGCATAAACTCTCTCATAAAAACTCTCAGATAGACCATTATACGGAACAGATTTTATGGATTCGTGGCTTTCTAATAGTTTTACTTCCGCTTCTCTTAAAAGAGTAAGTAATTTTTTTATTCCAACAGGATTTCTTTTTTTTGAGTCCTTAACTTCAATAGGATTCTTGGCTAGTGGTGAGAATTCTGTTCTTTCATTCTTATTGCCAAAATCTGATGCAATATTTGCTTGATTTAGGGCTTTTTTTATGCCAGATTCACTAATATCACTAGTTGTTGTAATACCAACTAAATTAGAATCGTTCCAAACTCTTATAGTTAAAATTTGCTTTTGTGATGCCTTAAGTTGTTTAGCCTCACCTTTATCTACTTGCACAGAATAATCATTAGAAAAGCTTGCACCATAATCCCATTTTTTAAGATTTAGAGAATCTGCAGCTTCAGAGATTTGAATAGTTATTTCTTTTGAATTCATGTCCTATCTTCCGCCAACAGTGATTGAATCAACCTTAATATGAGGTTGGCCAACAGTTACATTGACACTTCCACTGATAGATCCACAAAATCCAGGAGCTAATTCGAGGTCATTTCCGCACATTGATATTTTTGGCATAACTTCTTTAGCCTCACCAATCAAAGTTGCTCCCTTTACTGGATTAGTTAATTTTCCATTTTTAATAAGATATCCTTCTTCTACTGCAAAATTAAATTGTCCTGTAGCACCTACACTCCCACCACCCATTGATTTGCAGTAAAGACCATCACTAATACTATTGATTAAATCCTCTTTCGAGTGCTCACCTTTAGCTATATAAGTATTTCTCATTCGTGAAGCTGCAGCAAAAGAATAATTTTGTCTTCTTCCACTTCCTGTTCTTTTATGGCCAGTTCTTAATTCACCTGCTCTATCGGATATGAATTTCTTTAAAATTCCATCTTTTATAAGAACTGATTTTTCTGGTTCCATACCTTCATCATCTACTGATAATGAACCGAAGGATCCTTCTGATATCCCTTCATCTATTGCTGTTACAGATTCATGTGCAATTTTTTCATTCAATTTATTCTCAAATGGTGTTGTTCCTCTCTCTATTTGAGTAGTTTCAAGTAAATGACCACAGGCTTCATGGAATATAACTCCACCAAATTTATTAGCTAATACAACAGGCATTTGTCCTGCATCAACATAATCTGCGTACAACATGTTCATTGAACTTTCAAAAACATCATTAGCAGCTTTTTCGTGATCCCATAATCTAAATTCATTAGGCATTCCTGACGATCCAAATCTTCTACTTCCACTAGATCTATATTGGGCATCACTTGCAATAACGTTGAGACCAACTGTTTGATGCAATCTAATATCTGAGACATAGGTTCCGTCACTGGAGGCTATAATTACTTCCTGAAGATTTCTTGAGTAACTTCCTTTTCTAGTTATTATTTTATTATTTTTTTTTAAAGACTTTGTGCTAACTAGTAGTTTTTCACTTATCTCATGAATAGATGGAACTTCATTAATCCATTTTTTCTTGGATAAACTATAGTCCCTATGTTTATTTAAACCGTTAAATACTTCTCTTTTGTTGTCTGTTATGTCTAACATCTCAATAGCCTGAGATACCGATCTCATCAACCCATGCTTTGTTAAATCATTTGTACTTACAAATCCATCTTTTTTACCCTTGAAGATTCTAATGCCAGCACCCCTTCCAAATGATGGACTTACACTTGTAATAAATTCTTCTTCTGCTAAAACGCTTGAGTTGTCAGTATTCTCTATAAATATTTCTACAAAATCAGCACCGAGTCCAATTCCGTAGAAAATGATTTCTTCTAATAAATCTTTATTGCAACTACCAAAAATGATTTCATTTGATTTGATTTGTGACGAAAGCATATGAGTCTATAAATCTTCTCTGTATTAAAGATTATCTAATCGAAGGTTGGAAATCTTTGCTATCAAGAGGTTTTAATAAGTATAGTCTTAATAACTGGTAACCGTTTGATAAATATTTAGGTAATTTTTTAAAAGTTTTAGATACTTTATTTACATCACTGTTTGCAATATCGGAAAGAACCTTATTATTGTCTACTATTTTATCTAATCTTCCATAAAAAGATTTATCATAAACGTCTAGTACCACAGGAAAAACTCTAGCAGAAGTTTCATTTGTTTTATTAATAACAAACTGGTCGTAATCTCTGGCATCTAAACCTAAAGAACTGTAGAAATCTTTTTTAATTCCCAAATCCCTTGCATACATAGTTGCAAATACAGCTAATAGAAAGAACCTAGACCATAACTTGGATGTTAATGGAAGATTATTCAAAAAATATCTAAACCTATGGAAGTAGTCGAATAATGGGTGTGTAAAAGTAGAGCCGCCAATGGTAATTTTTTGGCTTAAAGATTTAACAGTACGTGGCTGTGCTTTCATTAATGCGTCAAAGAAATCCCCATGTCTATTTTCATCTTGACACCAATTTTCAAAGTAATTAAATAGTGGAAAAATTTTGCTATCAGGGTTCTTTTCGAGATGCCTATAAATTGCTATGTATCTCCAATAACCTATTTTTTCGGATAAATAAGTAGCATAAAAAATACTTCTTGGAGGGAAATAAGTGTAATCTTTATTGGCTGTTAAAAAACCTAAATCTAACTGAAGTCCAAAGTCACTCATTGATTTATTTAAAAAACCTGCATGTCTTGCTTCATCTCTGGCCATATGAGCAAAACATTCAGCAAGTAGAGGGTTTTTGACTTTAATTCTCTTACTAAGTTCCTTGTAAAGTAAAAAACCTGAAAATTCTGATGTACAACTTCCCTCGAGAAAATCAACAAAAAGCTCTCTTGTCTCAGGATCTAATTTTTCTGCAGCGCCTTCAAATTCACTATTTCTTACAAAATGATGTCTATTGTAATCTTTCCTAAATTCCTCACAAATAGCTTCCAATTCCTCCTCGTTTATTGATAAATCCATATTTTCCATAGCCTCAAAGTCCGTTGTATAGAATCTTGGGGACAAAATTGTTTCTTTTGCTGGAATTTTTCCATTATTAATATCTTTTTTATTTTTTGATTCAACAGTTGATTGAGCCATTTTTTATTCGGTTTATTAATACTATTATTTACTATGATTTGTAATTTCGAGGGAAAAGTTAACTTGGTGTTATTGTTTTTCTAATTAACTCCTATTAACTTTTGCCCATTCAATCTTTGAAGTACTCTTGAAATTATTAATTTTAGGGTAATTCTTTTTTCGTCAATAAGAAAGGATTCAATAATACTGGGTTGTTGATTAGGTTTTGATAAAGAAATACTTTTTAATGAACTAATGTCATCCTTCTCAAAGGATAACCAAAAGTTACATATATCTTTAATTTCACAATTTATTACCCAACATTTATCTCCAGCAATAGGTCTATTTGTGTTAGTGAGGCTAATATTGTTTATTTCTAATCCTCTTTGATTAATTTCCTCAGTAAGTGAAGGAATTAGGTGCATGTTAATAAATTCTTGGAAAGGCTTTTTCTCTACTGGGAGTTCTTTTTTTGGTTTTGTTATAGGTTTGTCGGGAGTATCAATTTCATTTTTCATAACAATTTTAGATGCAGAATTAATTTCAGAATTGCCATTATTTGTATCCATATTGATAACTTTTTCTGATTTAGGTACTTTTATTTCCTCAGAGTTTGATTTACTCGTGTTGTTAGATACTTCTATATTAACTTCAATATTTTTGTCTAAATTTTCTTCCATAAAAAAAACAATTTATTTCATTATAAATTAAAAAAACATTTTTTAATTTATTTATTTTTCTACCAATCATTATCAGAATTATCCCAGTCATCCTTATTATCTGGATTTGAATAATTTAGATCTTTTTTAAAATTATCATCATTCATATTTTTGACTACTCTGTAATTAACAGAAATTGTTGGTTGAGATTCTCTAATATCCCTTTGAGGAGGCATCTCAACGTTTGGTTCCATATCATCCTCATTATCATGTGATACAAAATTATTTTCCACATTTTCAAAAGTTTTTTTTCTGAAACTAGTACTAGTAATTGTTGTATTTAATAAAGTGCTTACAAATAAACCAGAAAAAAACGAAATACTTATTAACTTACCTATACTTACTTCTTGGAGAGTCCATTTAAAGTATCTAAGTGAGGTCTTCTGATTATTATTTGTATATAATGAAATTTGAAAAATTATTATTAAAAAAAGAGTTAATAATAAATATTTTTTCTTAAACATAATTCTAAAAAGTTATCTTAAATTTTTTTGATTAATTTTCTCATAATATTTTGTGAAAATTTATTTATGTTAATTCTAAATCAATTTGATATTTAAGGATGTCGACTTTTATGATTTTTACTTCTATTGCATCTCCAACTTTATATGATTTTTTAGATTTTCTTCCAATCAATAGATTTTGCCTTGACCTATATTCATACCAATCATTATTAAGAGTGCTTACGTGTACTAAACCCTCTACATTTAGTTCTGATATATCAACAAAGAAACCATATGTTTGTACTGATAATATAAACCCACTATAAATATTACCTAGTAATTTTTCTGCTTTTCTTACTTTTTTTATATTTATCATATTAGATTTATAGTGGTTAACTTTGTACTTGAATTCATTTAGTTTATCTATCACAAACTTATTAAATAATATTTCTAAATTTTTTGAAATTGATGAATTAAATATATCCCAATTAACTAAGTCTAATGAATTACTTTCAGATATATTAATTGCATTTATATTATTTTTCTTTGATTTCTTACCATTAATTATCATATTAAAAATACAGTACTGGTTTATAAGATTTGTGAAGTCAAATCCAGGAATTGTCCATGGAGAAATAAATAATTTTTCTGTTTCATCATTATCAGGATTTTTTGATATCAACCTTATTTCATTGTCCTTAAATTCATTAATTAGAAGTTTATGTAAGATTCTTTTTTTATTATCATCGCCGCATAATTTAATTACTTGACTAAATGTCAAGTTGCCATCTTCATTAAGCTCTATATCATTATCAATAAATTCTGAAAATTTGATGATTTCATTAGCATTAACGTAATCTATTCCATTTGAGATGTATCCTGCACTTTTTAAGCCATATTGATTTGAATGTTTGAACCATATTAAATTAGCTTCATATAGTATTGGTGAAAGGTAAGTTTGGCAATCTTCTTTATTTAATGATTCAAAGTATCCTTTTGAATATTCAGCTGGATTGTGAACAAAAAATTCTTCTAGTGCTTCAATTTTATTAAGTGGGGCAGGAATTTCAACCTTACCCTCCAAAAGATGTTTTTGTCTGAATGAACATGAAATTTCAAGTATTTTATCTAAATCGTCAATATATTCCTTTATAGGTTTTAATACCCGAGAGGTTATTCTTGATTTACTTTTTCTAGATAAAAGTGCATCAGTATGATCACTTCCAACAATAAGAGAGCATTTTACTAAAGTAAGATGAAATGACCAATCAATTATTTCATTATCACTATTTAAATTCAGGCAGAGGCTTATTGCTTCATTCTTTTCACCAAATTTAAATTCAGAATCATTTTTTATGGCTTCACTAATGTAGTTTTGCCAATCATTTAATAAAGGTAATGATTCTAAGCCTTTAAATAATATTTCTAGAGATTTTTTACTATTTAGATCTACTCTTTCTGCAAGATTATTTGTATGAATCCATAATTTAGTACTTTTATTTTTTAGCTGTTCTATTTGAATCATTGGGAGCATTGGAGAATTCTTAGAATTCCATTTTTTGAATAAATAAGAGTTTTTATCTGTAAGGTCTATCCTCTCCCTTTTTTCTATTTTTTTAGATTCAATATGATTTAAATTATGCGATCTAACGATATTGCTTTTAGATAAAACAAAGTCTGTATCATATTCCTCATTATTGTTTAGTTTTAGTTCTTCTATCACATGACCTACTCCTTCTTCTTGACCTATGGGAAATCTATCAATCTCAACTTTTACTATATTCTTATTTTCTGGTTTGAAAGTGTATTTTTGATTCTCTTTTGGAAGTTTAATTTTAGAAAGGATTCTATCGTCTATTGGGATTGCGTATACATCATTGTTTATTATTTCAACTTTAGAAAGAAGTATTTGATTTGATCTTTCAAGAATACAATCAACTATTCCCTCAGGTGATCTTCTTCTATAACCCTCTTTTATTATCCTTACTAAAACTTTATCTCCATTCCATGCATAGTTAAGTAGATTTTCTTTAATATAGATATCTTCTTTGTCTTTTCCCCTTACAGCAAAGCAATAGCCTTTGCTACTACATCTTATTTTAGCGACAAGATGATCATTATCCTTTATGCAAGTATATTCATCATTTTCATTTTTATTAATTATTTCAAGTTTTTCTAGAGCTGTTAAAGCAATATCTAATTTATCCTTATCAGATTTCTTTGTAATTTTTAATAATCTGCATAATTTTTTATATTCTAATCCTTCTGACTGATTAAGATTATCAATTATTGAAGATGATGTGAACATGATCTAAATGAAATTATCAATTAATTTAGGGGTATACACTTCATTATTACACCTTATTATCCAAGCTTAAAACTAATTATTTTCTTTCTCTTCTTTTTCTTCTTTTTCGATGGTGAAAGAGTTGATAAAAAGCCTTATACCAATGATGAAAAATGTAATGGACGCTATTGACTTAAGAACTACTTCGGGTAAAAAACTTGAAATAGAACCACCTGTTAAAGCTCCTAGTAAACTTGCAAAAACAAGTGCTGAAGAAGATCCTAAAAAAACTGCTAATGGTTTATTTGAAGTGCCACTTATAGTTAAAGTAGCTAGTTGAGTTTTGTCACCTAATTCAGCTATGAAAACGGTTAGAAATGTTGATAGTAATAAACTTAAAACCATTTATAAATAATTTTTGAATGTTTCATAAGCTAAAAATATACTTATCAATATCATTAAAGTACCAGTAGATAAAGCAAATTTGCTAGGAGATATTTTTTTTGATACCCATTTACCAATAAGAACTCCTACTATGCTAGAGCTTATTAATGCTAGAGAACTTCCAAGAAAAACAACTATTGGCCTGCCCGATTCGGCAGAAAGCATTAATGTTGCTATCTGAGTTTTATCGCCAAGTTCAGCAATAAAAATTGTTGTAAAAGTCGTTATAAATATTGAAAAAAAACTTTTTTCTAAATTGTTTTCTTTTTTTTCTAATTTACTATTCATTTTCCAGAAACAGCAATTCTAAAAGATTTCATCTCTTTACTTTGGTATCCATAATTTGATGAAATATGTTGCTTGCAGCAATCTATCAAAAATTTATCACCAGATTTCAAATATCCTTTAAATGAAGTTGAAAATTCACTTACACGGCAAAAATGTGGTCTGGTTTCATAAATTAAGCATTTTTTATTTTCTCTGTCCAGATTTTTACACCAACCGTCTTTAGCCGTCATCGAATTTATCAAAGCTATATCTTCTTTGTTAAGTTTGTTAGCCAAATCGCTTCTTTCTTTCAAGTCGAATTTACAACAAGCTCCACAATTTTCTATACATGTCCATGATTTCATAATTTAATTCAATCTTGTAACGTATCAGTACAGTTTCATCATTTATTTGTAAAAATAGTATCACAAAACATATTCATTAATCATGGCAACACTTATTCCTTTGGCTGTAGTTGCGTTAGCAGGACCAGCAATAATTGCTCTTGTTTTTTACCGTAAATAAAAGAATTTCTTTTTGGTGACTTATCTGGAGGGTGTTTATTGGGATTTAGATGGTACCATCGCAAATACAGAATTAGAGGCCCATTTACCTGCTTTTAATAATGCTTTTAATGACCTTAGCATTGATTGGAATTGGGATACTAATACATACATAAAACTTCTGAAGATAAATGGGGGCAATAATAGGATTGCATATTACGCTAAATATAATAATGATAATTTCTCAGAAGATTTAATTCTCAAAATTCATGAAACAAAGCAGTTTCATTATTTAGAAATTATAAAAAAAAATTGCGTTAGTTTGAAAACTGGTGTTTTTAGATTAATAAATGAATTACATAGAAAAAAAGTAAGACAATTTATTGTTACTTCAAGTTCAAGAATTCAAGCCAATCTTCTTGTTGATTATCTTTTTAATGGCATGAACCCTTTTGAGTTCATTATTTCAAGCGAAGACGTTGAATTAAAGAAACCAAATCCATTACCATATTTAAAGGCTGTCCAATTAAGTGGTATAAACAAAAACAACTCAATTGTTTTTGAAGACTCCAATCCAGGATTGAAATCTTCTTTGGCAGCTAACTTGCCAACAATTTTTGTTCCTTCAAATATCCCAATTGTTCTTGAGGAAAATATTAAATTAGATTGTATTTTAGACAGTCTTGGTGATCAGAATAATGTGGCAAATGTAATCAAAGGCCCTAAACTAAAAAAATCATACATTGACTATAACTTTCTAAGTGATTATTTAGTGTCTTTTAGGAATGCAAAAAACTAATTTTTCAAGAATTACCTACCAGTTAAATAATTTATTTTTTGGTTTTCTAAGTGATACTTGGAGAACAAAATCTATTGGCCTAATTTCTGTTTTGACAGGTTATTTTTTGTTCGCAAATTTTATTACAAAATTTATATCTGAAGGTAAAAATGAGTTAATAATGGTCCCAATAATCATTATTTTTATTGAAATCATTATAAGAATTAAACCTGCCGCAAGTTCAAAGTTTTATTATCTATGGACCGTAGTTGATAAATTAAGAATTGGTGCAATTTATGCCGTTATACTTGAAGCATTTAAATTAGGATCTTAAAAGCTACTCTTCTTCTTCTTCCTCAATAGGATAAACAAATCCTTGAGCTTTCCCAGTTAAAACTGATTTACCTAAAGATATAGCTTTTTGAGCTGCTATTGCTGCTTTTCCTTTCCAAACAGCGTGCCTTTGGTTCCTTTTGCTCTTTGATTTTTTCTTCTTTGGTACAGCCATTCTGTTTCTTTATTTCCATATAATAATATAACCTTTAACTGGTTATCTCCAAAACTTTTGAGTATATTTTGTTTATATACGTCAATTTTTTAAATAAGCATATATGCTTTATTAATCACTTATAAAGATTAGTGTTTAGATCAAAATTCTCATATTCAGATTCTAAATCAAGTTATTCGGATCTTCTAGAAGATATAGAGACGGGGAAAATAGAATCAATATTTTTCTATCCAAGGCAGAGAGAAATTGATGTTCTGTATAAAAATGGAGATAAATTTAAAATACCTATCCTTTACAACGATCAATTAATCCTTGAAAAGGCTACTGAAAATAAGGTAGATCTAACTATTAACAATAGTAGAAAAGAAGCCTCAGCTGCTAATTCATTCGCTTCAATAAGTCTTTTCCTAATTTTCATATTAGCTATAGTCTTAATCTTGAGGAGTACATCAAAATTGGCCTCCAGAGCTTTTGGTTTCACCAAAAATCAATCTAAATTTGTAACTATTGATGATGTAGAAACGAGATTCGATGATGTAGCTGGTGTCCCTGAAGCCGCAGAGGAATTAAAAGAGGTAATAACATTTTTGAAAGAACCAAAGAAATTTGAAAATCTTGGAGCGAAAGTTCCTAAGGGAGTTCTTCTAATAGGCCCACCAGGGACAGGAAAAACATTATTAGCTAAAGCAATTGCGGGTGAATCAGGAGTACCTTTTCTCTCAATATCGGCTTCGGAGTTTATAGAACTTTTTGTTGGTGTTGGAGCAAGTCGAGTTCGTGATCTGTTCTCTAAGGCTAAGGAAAAATCTCCTTGTATAATTTTTATTGATGAAATTGATTCCATTGGTAGGCAAAGAGGGTCTGGGATCGGAGGTGGAAATGATGAAAGAGAACAAACCCTTAATCAGCTTCTGACTGAATTAGATGGTTTTGCTGATAATTCTGGGATTATTGTTTTAGCAGCAACAAATAGACCAGATATTTTGGATGCAGCATTATTAAGACCAGGTAGATTTGATAGGAAAATTGAAGTAATGCTTCCAGATTTAGATGGAAGAAAAAAAATTCTTTCAGTTCACTCACTTTCCAAACCACTTTCAAGCGAGGTTGACTTTGGATATTGGGCTTCTAGAACAGTCGGATTTTCTGGAGCAGATCTTGCAAACTTGATGAACGAGAGTGCTATTCACTGTGCAAGAGACGAATCTAAATTAATCAATGATCTTCATATAGAAAATGCTCTTGATAAAATTACCATTGGCCTTAGAAGCTCATTAATAACTTCTCCTAATATGAAAAAAATTATTGCTTATAACGAAGTAGGTAGAGCAATTGTATCTGCTGTGAGAAATGGAATTGAATCAGTTGATAAAATTACAATTTTACCTAGATCTGGATCTATAGGAGGATATACAAAAATATGCCCTGACGAAGATGTAATTTCTAGTGGATTGATTTCAAAAAAATTATTATTTTCAAAAATTGAAATTGCTCTAGCTGGAAGAGCAGCAGAAACGATAGTTTTTGGTGAACGTGAAATTACACAATGCTCCATAAATGATATCTCTTATGCGACAAATATCGTAAGGGAAATGGTTACAAAATATGGATTTTCAATTATTGGTCCAATTTCAATGGATTCTGATAATAATGAAATGTATTTAGGAGATGGATTATTTAGAAGAAAGCCTCTCATAGCTGAAAATACCAGTTCTAGAATAGATAATGAAATCATAAATATTTCTAAAATTTCATTAAATAATTCAATAAAAATATTGAAAAAAAATAGAGTCTTACTAGATAAATTAGTTGATATACTTTTAAATCAAGAAACTATAGATAAAAAAGTTTTTAAATTAATAACTTCTAAATTGTTGAAAGTTTGATTTAATTGCTTTAAATTAAAAAAAATATTTTCTTGATAATTAAAAACAATACAACGAAGTTATTAGTTACACTTTCATTTTTACTTATTCTTCCATTTGTACAAAAACAATGGTTCAATTTATATTCACTCAATATTAATGATATTTCCTTTTATTTAATCCTTTACTATTTGAGCGGAGCAATATGTCCATCTTTGGTGTATATAAACTCTTTAAAAAACTATACAGATTATAGTTTTACTAAGGATAAAATCCATAGTAAAAAAATAATTAAAGGAAAAAGATTATTATTCCTAGTAGCAATAAATTTAATATTTCTCTCTTTCTTAATAGCTGATTATATATATATAAATTTTGATCTTATAATTAATTTATTTCTTGAAGGAATTAATGTCCCAAAACCGGATATTCCACAGTTATGTTTTTTCATATTTTTAATTTCTATCCTATTAATTTTTAAGAAATCTAGGTTTCTTTTAAAAAAAATAATATTGGTAAATTTTATTTTGATTTCTCTCTATCTTTGGCATCTTCAAATTAACAATATTAGTGTTGATGATCAGTTTCATATTTATAGATATTTTGGTTTAAATGACTTAAATTTAATTAATCTTTTTATATTGGTCTCCATAGAAATTTCTTTTTATACGTGGTCCTTTTTATCATATAAAACTAATTTAAGCGATTGGATCGTGCCAAATCCTCATAAAGTGGATGTCATCCCCATTTTGAATATGTTTATTTTTTATTTTTTTATAATTATTTACTACTCAATACTTACTTAAATGTTTCTTATCCTTCTATAGCGCAGAAAAATATTCCTTACTACCTTTGGGGTCCTCTAACATTGTTTTCTCCCCTGGGGTCCAGTTTGCTGGACATACTTCATCTGGGTTCGCTGCAACGTATTGATAACCTTGAAGAATCCTTAGTGTTTCATCCACATTTCTACCTACAGGAGCCTTGTTAACAGTTGTATGCATAACTACTCCTTCGGGGTTGATAAGAAATAAACCTCTATCGGCCTCTCCATCATCATTAAGGACATTGTACGCTTGGCAAATTTCTCTTTTTAAGTCAGAAACTAAAGGATAGTTAATATCACCTATTCCACCTTCATTTCTTGGTGTTTGTATCCAAGCCAAATGACAGTGTTTGCTATCAACGGATACCCCAAGTATTTCCGTATTAAGTGCTGAGAAATCTTGGTATCTATCACTAAATGCAGTGATTTCAGTAGGACATACAAATGTAAAATCTAGTGGGTAAAAAAATAAAACAACCCATTTACCTCTTAGACCTGAAAGTGTAATTTCCTTAAACTCTTGATCATATACTGCTGTAGCACTAAAGTCTGGTGCTTCTTGGCCAACTTTTAAGCTCATGAAAAAATTTGTCCTTAATTAAATTATGTATGGTCTGAATGACCGTAATAAGTATTATAATTTTATTAATAATGAATTAGCAAGTTTTTTTTTAATTCAATGAAATGGCATTATTTCTTTACTAGAAAATTTACAATTTTAAATCATAATAAACTTTTAAAAAATCTCAAAAAGGAGTTAATTAAATATCCCATTAACAGGCTTGACAATAAAAATTCGAATTAAAAGAAATTTTATTTTATTTAAGATTCCTTTAAATTAAATTCCCTATAATTATAAATAATCTTTTTAATATTTTTAATTATGGCTAAATATATTGAAAGACTAAAAGATAAAATTAAAATAAAAAAATTTGATTCAAATCAGCCAATTGGAGCTTGGATTTTCGTTGTAATATTAAATATAGTAGGATTTGCAGGATATTTTTACTTAAAGATAAATCATATACAACTAGGTAGTTAATAACCTATCTTATTTCCTTTTTAATTGAGCGACAAAAATTTTCAAGCCGTTCATTTCTCGTTAAGTCAGGTAAAGTCCAAATTGATTCTGTCTCAGGTAATGGATCCTTAGTCCATTCTTTGAATTCTTCCATTATCGAAACATTATTTAATTTTGATGTATATTTTTTTCGTTTTTTTAAATATTTTCTTATCACTGAAAGATTTGCCTCAATATATTCCCTCATAATTAAAACTGTTTCTTATACTAATTTATCATTTAGCAAGTTCTGCTTTAAAGAAAAGATTAGTTAGACATTTTGAACTGCTTGAAAAAGTCCAAACGAATAACCTCCTATTAGAATCCATCCAAGTACACTTGATATTATTGTAGATCTTCTATTATGTCGCCTTAAAGCTGATTCAATCATTTCATTAACTTCATCTCTATTAAGGTATTCTTTCTTGGAGTTTTTCATTTTTTTTTCTTTTTACAATAAACGAATTTATAAGAAAGTGAGCTAAAGATTTTTACTTATCAGTAAGAGTTTTTTTTGAGGATTTTTAAATATTTTTATATTAATCAATAAATATATTATGAAATTCTAAAAGTAAATTTTAAAATTTTAAGTTAAGGTATAGGAATTGAAGAATCATAGTTTATTTATACAGATAATGAATATTAATGATAAATCTGTTTTAGATATGCTTAATAAACTTATTGCTATTAAAAGGCTAAATAAAACTCAAATTCTTCAAATGGTGAATTTAGTTTCAATATCAAATGATTTCAATGATTTAAAGGATAATTTGAAATGGGAAAGTTCTAAATCATTTAATTAAAATATTTAAAATACATAACCTCATTGTTTGATTATTATGAATTCTTGAAATTTACATAAAAGATAAATAATAGTTAAATGAATTAATTAAAAGTTTTAATAATAATTTATATAAGCTATTCAAATAAATTTTTGAAAATAATTTTTCATATAAGAAACTTGTTCTTGATTACTATAAATAAATGTTGTTTTCTTATCCTTGCTAATTGATTTAATTAGTATTGTAGAAGTGATTATTATTATTATTATTATTAGTAAGTCTCCAATAGTAATACCTCTCTCCTTAAGATTCATAATAAAACATATATTTTGTTTAAATATAGCCTTTTTTATTTGATAAACTAATATTTTTAACAAACGTGCTCAAAATAAATATTAAGTAAATATAAAAAGAATATAAAAATATTAAGACTATTAGCTTTTGAGTCATATAAAAAAAATAGATTAATTACTTATATGGAAGTCAAAAAAAAAATTCGTAGTTCTTACACTCCTGATTTTTTCTCTAAAGAGATGATTATCACAAAAAATTTACTTAACGAAAATCAACTCAAACTTACTTATCAAAAACGGTTAATCTCAGATCTAGATTATAAGCACAAGGAATGGTCAAAATCTATTGAAAGTGAATTTTAAAAGCTTTCGTTGATTATATTTAAAAGTTTATTTCTTTTATTTGTAGTTTTCTCTTCCCAATGAAGTTTTACTTCATCATTAATGATAGGTTTTGCTTCATAAGCTAGATACCAAAGAATAAATCCGGCAGGAAATATTAAAATATGCATAACAAAATTAGTTGACTTAATTCAAATATAGTGCAACACTTGTAATGTGCAAGTGTGACACTAATTTTTTTAATTATGCCCTCTCCGAGGAAAAGAATTGGTTTTTTGCCAAGTGAAGAAGTTCATGAAATTATTGAAAAATTGTGCACAGCTAATGAATTCAGCCAGTCCAAAGTCACAGGTTTATTGGTCGAAGAAGCGTTGAGGTCTCGTGGTGTATTAAATGAATCTATTGGTCAAAGTGTTGTTGGTAAAGTGGATTTAATCAATTATTCTTTTGATCCAGATACATTCTCTGAAAATAGTAAATCTCCAGGTAATGTGGACGAATATTCAGTTAATAAAAAAGTATTATCTGATGATATCAAAATGATGCATGAATTTATTGAGTTTAAATATTTTAAGAAAGTTATGAAGCGAAATAACAATATTTTTGAATAAATAGTGTCACACTTCTAATGTTTATATGAGGTTACTTCTAAAAGGAATTTAGAAATTAAGCAATAATAAATATTTTTGACTATTTCAAATAAACTTATTAAAGATGGATCCAAAACAAATTGAATCTTTAAAAATTCAGCGGACTAAATCCTCGTGGAGATATGAACCTTAGCCCGCTTTAAAAAAATAGCAATAAAAAAATATAAATACAATAAGTATGTAAATTTATTTTTGACTTAAAATTGGAATATAAAAACTAAACATAAATGGCAGTAACTGAATTAAATGAAGACACGCAGGATCAAATATGCGATCTTCTCGAAAATCTTCAGCAAATAGAGAAACTTAAAAATAAAGATATACGAATTTTGCTTGATAAGATAGTTAGAAAATATGGAGGAAAAGTAGTAAATAAATGAAACGATTATTAATTTCTCTATTAGCTTTTCTTACTTTACCAAATGTTGTTCATAGCTCCCATTTGTATAATCAGAAAGAGCTTATAGTTACCTCAGAAAGCACTAAGGAATCTATCGAGTTAGCAAAATACCTTAATGATAATGGTGTAGTTAAATATTCAGCATATTGGTGTCCTAATTGCCTTAATCAAAGTGAACTATTTGGTAAGCAGGCTTATAAGGAACTTAATGTAGTTGAATGTGCAAGAGATGGCATAAATAGTCAAACTCAATTATGTATTGAAAAAAAAATCAGAGGCTTTCCGACATGGGAAATAAATGGAAAACTAATTTTAGGCGTACTTTCACTAAAAGAGTTATCGAAGTTGACTGGATTTAAGAATTAAGGACCAAGTAAGAAGATTAATGGTTAGATATTAAAGGTTAATTCCTGCGTACCTTTCACACAACCTCCAGCTGGATAATTAATTACTTTTTTTGATATTAATCCAATACTGATTGCAACTAGTCCAATACCAAATAAAGCTCTGGATCTTTTGCTTGAGAAGAGATATTTCATTAAGTATTTATAGTTCTTTAATAATAGGGATTATGAGATTATTACGTGGAATTTCTTTTTAAGATAAAAACTACAAGAAACCCGAAATCTATAATTTTTTTAAAAATGATTTTTAAATATAAGATATCTTGAAAACCTTTAACCACTAAATTCTTATATTGTCTTTAGCATTTTAAGTCTGTATTTGACACTCTTTTTATAATTTAAATGAGACTATTTTTTTTATGAAAGAAAAAGAATTTAATGTTACTCAAGGAATGGCTTTGTTACTTTTGAAGCCATTAAATTTACCCGCTAACTACGTCCTTAATCTCATAATTTATATAACTAACCCTAACAACAATATTGGTTATTAAGATTCTTCCCAAACGGGTTTAGTTCTCCTCCAACCTTGAGAGATTAACTTTTTCCATTCATCTCTAGCTTTATTAACTTTAAGTTCTTCTCTGGTAGTCATTAGAGGTGGTTCTTTTCCTAAAACACCAAGAATTCTTCCAGAGTCAATAAACATATATTCAAAAAATTTATCTTTATTTTGATTATTCTTTGAAAACCTTTTAACCCTTGAACGATTAGAATTTATAAGCCAGAAATCTTCTTTCAATCTTACTTATTTTATGTTTTCTCAATTGGAGCCATTGTTAATCCTTTGCTGAAGAGTTGCTCATGATATAGCTCTGCCTGTTCAAGATTACCTCTCCATACCTCCGCCGATCCTGTCTTGTCAACTTTAATAGTTAGATCCCATGCCCTTTTTTCACTCATGTTTGGGATTATTGTTAGAAGACAATTTGCGACATGTTGAAAAGTATTAAAACTATCATCAAGAACTATTACCCTTGCTTCTGGATATTTTGCTTTAGATTGCTTTGGATCTAAGACTGTACCTAGTGAATTAATCATTATTGTCTTTAATAGATTAAGTCAATAAATTTTCACCTAAATTCTTAAATTAAAAAGTATTGAAAATGTCTCGAGCGTGACTTGAACACGCGACCTGCGGGCTATGAATCCGCCGCTCTAACCAGCTGAGCTACCGAGACATGGAAATATTGTAAGGCATTGGTCGTACTTAATAACCATTTTGAACATTTATTTGTTTATGGGCCTCATATATAGCAATTCCGCATGCTACAGAAAGGTTTAGACTCCTAACACCTTTTTGATCATTTTTTCCAGTATCTAAATTTGGCATAAATATTGATATTAAAAAGTCGCTTTTATCAATAATGGAATCTGGTAATCCTGAATCTTCTCTCCCAAAAAGTAAAATATCATCTTTCTTAAATTTAAAATCCTTCAAATATGATCCATTTTTTTTACTAAAAGAAATTATTCTTTTTCTTGTTTTTGATGCCAAAAATTTTTCAAAATTCTCATACTTATTAACAGTAACGAGAGGCCAATAGTCTAATCCTGCTCTTTTTAAATATTTATCTTCTAGTTTAAAACCCAAGGGCTCTATAAGATTTAAAGTTATATTAAACGCAGCACATGATCTGGCAATATTACCAGTATTTTGTGGGATTCTAGGTTCAAAAAGAGCGACTTCCAATTTTAAGTAGGTATTTCAATACTTATTTCATCTATTTTGATTGCTCTACCGTTTATTGCTAGCCAATTATCTTTTGATATTTTGGTTATTCTCTTTTGTAGTTCGCCGATTCTTTCAATATAAGTATTACCAATTTTATATTCAGAGACCAGACTCCAACCTACTTGTTCTCCAACAATAATTGTTATGCTTTTTCTTTTCATTAAGAGCCTTATAAGTGAATTCATTTTTGTTGACCATTCATTTTGTTCCTTGCCAATACTTTTCATAACGAATCCGCCAATAGAATCTATTAATAATGGACCTTCTTCTTTACTTAATGTTTTTATTAGATCTGTCGTTTCTATTAATTTCCAATCTTTTGGCCTTCTCTTTCGATGTAAATTAATTTTATATTGCCATTCTTTATCATCCAAATTGTTTTCTGATAAGGCAACATATGATAATTTTTTTACCTCCTTTGCAAGATGCTCAGCAAATTCACTTTTGCCACTCTTTGTCCCCCCTGTAATAAAAACTATATAAGATGAATATTCACTATTACTTAAATCCTTGGCATTCATAAATTCTCTATTATTTAGAGAAATACCACCATGTTGCTAAAGGAATAATTGTGGCCGCAATTAACAAACCTATAACTATATAAGTAGCAGTTGAACTCTCAGTATCTTTTGATCTCATAGTGTTAAAATTTGGATCCACTACAGGGTTGTCAATAGATGAAGGCTGACTTTTTTCGTAACTTATAATAGTCTTCTGTTGAGCAATACCAAAATATTTATTTATACTCGGAATTTCATTTGCGTATGTAGTCGAGGGGATAAGAATAAAAATTAAGCCAGTAAAGATTACAGAAAATATATATTTATTGATGTTTAGGTTCATTTTAAAAGGTTTTGATTAATTATATATTAAAAACCATATGATTGAGTAATTTTAAATGTAATAAACAATATAATATTTGCATAATTTAATTAGATATAACATATTTAAAATATGGGATTCAATGGGAAATCATTAATATTAATTGGTGCCATACTCTTTATTTTTCAGATAGCAAATTTCATTTCAATAGAAACAATCACTCCTGAGCTTGAAAGAGCACAAGTGTTAGCTTCAATAGCTTCAATAATTATTATTTTGATAGGTTTTTTATTTAAACAATTCGAACCATTAGCTGGTGAGAAAGCTGCTTTAAAAGGAGAAAATAAGTTTATCTTCGATAGAAACATGCCTGATGAAGTTATTGATGAACTTGCATGGGGTTCTGAAGCGATATTAACTTCTACAGCAGCAGCAGCAATATTAATACACAATGATGGCGTTAATATATTGAGGAGGGGAATGACTTCAAGTAATGATTTTAAACCCGGGGAAACTTGTCTGAGATCTATAAAAGATATGAAATTAATATCATTAGCAAATACTAAATTTTATCCTGGTAGAGATGAATTTTTTAATTTTTGTGCCGACATTCCATCAATCTTAGTTGTACCTATAAATAATAAAGCTTTTATATTGATAGGAGGCTGGAGTGCAAAGTGTTTTACGAAGTCTGATGAAAAATGGATTAATAACTGGTCCAAAAAAATTAAAAATATTTTTACAAAAAATAAATTTTAAAAATAAATTATTGATTTAACTCTTTTATCTTTTGCTTTAAAACTTACTGATTCAGTATTTAAATTATAGTAAGCATTTTCTGAATTTATTTCATATTTATTTTCGTTATTTTCATCTTTTATTATATATTTTACGGGATTAAAAAATTCAATTATGTTATCTGAATCCAATATGGCTTTTCCTGAATTTAAGATGATATTTTGATTTTCAAATCTTATATTACCCTCTAATATATAGTTAGTATTTTCTATATTCCAAGTAAAATAATCAGCATATAAAATATCCCCATCTTTTTTAAGAGTTCTTAATTTAACATTCCCTTTTAATTCCAGGAAATTATTGTTGTCTGATAATGAAGATTCTTCTGAACTAATAATATATTTAGTTTCTTCCCCATTGAGAATATTAATGATAGGTTTTTTTAATTCGAATTTTAATTCAATATTGTCATAACTTGAATTTGGACTGGTAATTGAATATATTTTATCTCCACTTTTAGAGAAAATAGTCATATCTAAACTATCTATTGTTTGTTTAACTTTATTTTCATCAATTACATTTGGGGTGCAACCAAGCATAAATAATGGAAGGAAAATTATTAATCTATAAATTTTGTTCATACTCCAGTTTATTTATGATTGGAGTGGGTTTAGGAAGACTTGAGTTACTTACTAGTAATCCCCAACTTAATTGTTGTTTCCAAGGAATTTCTTCACTATATATAGATCCAAGTTGTTCATTAATTTTTGTAGATAATTCGGGCAATAAAGGTAGTAATAACAATCCTATTATTCGGGTACTTTCTAAAACGTTATAAATAATTTGTTTAACTAGAGGTAGATTATCTTTCTCTTTTATTAACAGCCATGGCTGATTATCATTTAAATACAAATTTGTATTAATTGCTAGGCTGAGTACCTCATTAGCTGCTAGATCTAATTTGTAGTTATCAAAGTTATAAATATAGTTTTCAACTGCAATTTTGGCAGAATTCTCTAATTTATTTTCACTTAAAAAATTTTCATTATTTGGCACTTTATTATCAAACCATTTTCTAGACATAGATGATGTTCTATTTAATAAATTGCCAATTGTATTAGCTAAGTCATTATTGATAATGTCAACAAATCTTTTATCTTGAAAATCCCCATCATTTCCTAGTGATATGTCTTTAATGAGGTACCACCTTACAGGATCATTTCCATATTTTGTAAGCAATAAATCAGGGTCGAGTACATTTCCCAAGCTTTTACCCATTTTTTGCCCCTCTCTTGTAAGAAACCCATGCCCAAAAATCTTTTTAGGAACTTTCATATTGGCAGAAATGAGCATTGCGGGCCAATATACAGCATGGAATCTCAGTATATCTTTACCAATAAAATGAACATCAGCTGGCCATCCTTCATTAATTGATTTTTCTAATAATTTTTCTATCGCATCAGAACTAATGGCGCTTACATATCCAAGTAAAGCATCAAACCATACATAAAAGGTATGGTTATCGTAACCAGGGACAGTAATTCCCCATGTGACATTTGTTCTTGAAATTGAAAAATCCTTTAAACCCCTAGATACAAAATTTATAATTTCATTCTTTCTTTCTATTGGCTCTATAAATGAAGGTTCGTTGATTATTTTCTCAATTTCTTTTTGATATTTTGAAAGTCTAAAAAAGAGATTCTCTTCATTTTTCCATTCTAGATTTTTTTGATGTATGGGACACTTGTATGTTGATGAGTTTTCTGGATTATCTTTAAATTCTTCACAACCGACACAATACCAACCTTTTTGAACTCCCATATAGATATCATCTGATGCTTTTACTCTTTCATAGAATTCATTAACAA
Source organism: Prochlorococcus marinus XMU1406 (assembly GCF_017696055.1). Taxonomy (NCBI): domain Bacteria; kingdom Bacillati; phylum Cyanobacteriota; class Cyanophyceae; order Synechococcales; family Prochlorococcaceae; genus Prochlorococcus; species Prochlorococcus marinus. The sequence goes on along the minus strand of NZ_JAAORG010000001.1, from coordinate 843,034 downwards.
TAATTTCATGATTTTTTGAGCTTGTTCTTATAAATTTATCAAAGGATATATTCCAATTTTTCCAATTATTATTAAATACTTCTGAGATTTCATCACAATGTGATTTTGGTTCAATACCCTTTTCATTAGCTGTTCTTTGTATTTTCAAACCATGTTCATCAACACCAGTGATGAAAATAACATCTTCACCTGCAAGCCTTTTATATCTAGCTATTGAGTCACAAATTATTGTTGTATATACACTTCCTAAATGAGGTTTATCATTAACATAGTATAAAGGGGTAGTAATGACAAAAGTCATAAAGCTTTTTTATTAATACTAACAGATATTTTTTAAACTAATATCAACCTATTATATTTATTACCTTATTAATAAATAAACTCTAAAAGATTATTATCATTTATAATATATTTAACTTTATATATTTTATTACTATATATTTCTATTGATACAAAAAGAGTAATAAGTATTTCTAGTGAATAATCTGGAAAATAAACCAAAGCAATATTTTTTTTATAATTAATCCACTTAACGAATATTATTCTATAAAAAGGGTTATTTTTAGTCTTAAAAAATAATGTTAAATACTTAAATTTATCATTTTTAAAAATATTATTATTCTCTGATTGTCTATTCTTAGAATAATCAATAATTTTTGAGATTGAATCTTTACTTAGAAGCTTGTAATTATTTATTTTATTATATACTTGCCTTTGTATAATTAAATCTAGATATCTTCTTAATGGTGAAGTACATTGTACATACATTTTAAGACCTAGTGATTCATGGATTCCTGGCTTAGTGGTTATGTAACTTTTACCCATATATTGTTTTAATATTATATATTTAATATCACTATCATTGTATTTATTAAGTATTTCAGATGGATTACAATTTAGTTTCTGAATCCTAAACGCGGCCGCTAGATTATATTTTTCTACAAATAAACTTGTTACATAACCCATTAATATCATTGATTCTGCAACTATAATTTGTGATATTGTTTTCTCTAATTTATTTAGTACAATCTTATCCTTATCTAATTTAATTTTACTATTAGGACTTTCAAAAATAATTGCTCCTTGTTTCTTTCTAAATGTAATACTTTTTTCTAATAAATTTTTAATCTCAATTAATTCTGTTTCTTCTTTAGGTTCTAATTCTAATATTTCATTTGCATCTTCATATGTTAATTGATATTTCGGTTTTATTATTGCTTCAGTTATTTCATAATTATTTATTGATCCATCGTCGTTGAATTCTATTGCTGCACTAATAGTTTCAGAAATTTTGTTTTGAGCTAGATTTGCCTTTTCAACAATATCTTTAGGTAGCATTGGGATATATTGATCAATTAAATATAAACTGCTATTTCTCTTTCTTGCATCTAAATCAACATTAGAGTCATGCAAAAAGAGTTTGCATGGATTACTAATATGTATCCATAAATTTTTTTTATTTCCTTCTTTTATTTCTAATGAAATAGCGTCATCAACTTCATGTGGATCGTCAGAGTCAATAATATATGTTTTTAAATTAGTTAAATCTTTCAAATATTTGAGATACTAAATTATAGTGCCAACTATATTCAATATGAAATTATCCTTCAGGATTTACGAAGGGTAAAAGAGCTACAATTCTGGCTCTTTTAACAGCTAATGTAAGATCTCTTTGTTGCTTAGAGGTTAAACCTGTCATCCTTCTTGGTAGGATTTTACCTCTCTCAGTTATGAATTTTTTTAGTAGTTCTACATCCTTATAGTCAATAGGATCTCCAGGTTTGATAGGTGATAATTGTTTTTTAAAAATTGAATTAGGCATGATTAAATTTGATTTGATTACTTTATTTCTTTATGAATTGTCATTCTGTTTAAATGAGGATTAAACTTTTTTAGTTCTAATCTTTCAGTTGTATTTCTACGATTCTTTTCAGTAGTATATCTTGAGACACCATTTGATCTCTTAGGATCTGTGCTTGTCCTAGCTTCAGTACATTCCAGGGTCACTACAACTCTTGTCCCTTTTTTGGCCATTTTAATTAATACTTTATTGTATAATTTTCTATTGTACATCTTCAACAAACTTTTTTGAAGATAAACTCATTTCTTTTATCATCATTGATTAAAAAATATATATGAAAGTTTCTCAAAATTGGTTGAAAAAATTAGTAGAAATTACTGCTACTCCTGAAGATCTCTCTGAGAAATTGTCTATTGGTGGATTTGAGGTTGAATCATTAGAAGATTGTTCAGAAAATGTAAATGGTGTTGTTTTAGGTAAGGTATTATCTGTTTTAAAACACGAAGGATCTGATAAACTTTCAATTTGCCAAGTTGATATTGGTACTGCAAAGAATTTACAAATTATCTGTGGTGCAAGCAATATTAAACCAAATATTTACGTTTATGTTGCTACTGTCGGCGCGAAATTAAATGCAGTTGATTTAACTATTAAAAGAAGTGAAATTAGAGGTGTCATTAGTGAAGGAATGATATGCTCTTTACAGGAGCTTGGATTAGAAGACTCTAGCGAAGGTATAGAGATCATTGATGATGATTTAGCCTTAAAACATGAATTGGGCACTCCAGGGTCTGACTTGCTTCAATTAAATGATTTTATATATGATTTAGCTATTACAGCTAATAGACCTGACGGCATGTCTGTTATAGGAATAGCCCGTGAAATTTCTGCCCTTTTAGAATCCACATTAAATTTTCCAGAATTAAACCATAAATATAAAATTCATTTACTTAAGGGAATGAAACTTTGTCCAGAGGCTATAGACTCTAATTGCATATATACAATAAGCTGCATTGATGGAGTAAATGGAGATAAATTATCTCCAAAATGGCTTAGAGACCGTATAGAAAAATCAGGTATAAAGTCCATTAATCTTCTAGTTGATTTGACAAACTATATTCTTTTAGAACAAGGGCAACCCTTGCATGCGTTTGATAAAGAAAAACTATCTAATTTAATTGGAAAGGAAGTTTCTCCAGAAGACTTTTCTGTACGAAAAGCCAAGGATAACGAAAGCCTTGTTTGTTTAGATGGTAAAAAATATGAATTAAATGAAAATATTACAGTAGTTACATGCTGCGATAAACCTGTTGCTATTGCTGGGGTGATAGGTGGTTTAGAGACTTCTGTAAGCAATACTACGTCTTCTATTTACCTTGAAGGCGCCGTTTTTAATCCAGTCATTATAAGAAAATCTTCAAAGGCGGTTGGCATAAGAACAGAATCTAGCAGTAGGTATGAAAAAGGGATTACATCAAAAAATACAATAAGTGCAGTAACAAGGGCCATTAATCTTTTAGAAGAATTTTTTTCTATTAATTCACCAATTATCAATACATCGAATTTAAAAAAAAGTGAGGATATATTTATAAAACTACGGAGAAATCGAATACATAAAATTCTTGGTCCATTAATAATTAACGATAAATTTGAAAAAAGAAATTTATCTGATAATGAAATAGTTGATAAATTAATTCTCATAGGTTGTACTTTAAAGAATAAAGAATATGGCTGGGATGTAGCAGTAATTCCCAATAGATCACATGATTTAATAAGAGAAATAGATTTAATTGAAGAAATTGCGAGATTAATAGGGTATGACAGATTCGACTTAAACCTTCCTAATCCAATAAAGCCTGGAAAATTGTCATCAGAACAGTTAGCATTGAGAAAAGTAAAAAATGGCTTCACAGAAAATGGTTTTAATGAGGTACTAAGCTACTCTCTTGTTCCAGAAGATAATGAAAAACTTATAAAGATTTCTAATCCTTTGTTATTAGAAACAAGTTGCCTAAGGGATAATATCTGGAAAGAACATTTGGAGATAGTAAACCGTAATATAAAAGCTGGACAAACAGGTTGTTATATATTTGAAATTGGAAATGTTTTTCAAAAGAAAAATGAGTTCATTCAAGAAGAAGTGCTGAATGGTGCGATTTATGGAAATAGAAAATTTGGAAAATGGATAAATTCGGATAAGGATAATGACCTTAATTATTACCAGGCTAGAGGAAAGTTAAAGGAGGCTTTATCATCTTTGAATATAAAAATCGAAGATAAACCTTCTGATGCATTTAATTTTCTACATCCAGGAAGAACAGCGAAATTAGTTATTGAAGGTAAAGATACAGGTTATTTTGGTGAAATTCATCCTAAACTAATATTAGAAAAGAAGTCATTAAAAAAAGTTTATTTATTTAGCATAAGTGTCTCTAACCTTTTGGGAGCAAGTACTAGAAAAAATAAATGGATTCCAATATATAAGCAATATCCAATTGTTCCGAAAATGGAAAGGGATATAAATTTTGTTTTCAGTAAGAAATTTTTAATTAGCGAAATAACATCACAGATACGAAAAACAGGAAAAAATCTCTTAGAGGATGTAAATTTAATTGATGTTTTTGAAGATACTAAATTTGGAGATGATCATATAAGTTATACATTTAGATTATCTTATAGAGATAAAGATAAAACATTACTAGACTCGGACATTACATCTATACATTCAAATATTATTTCTAATGTTGAAAAATGTTTTAACACTAAATTGAGAAATTAATTGTATTATAAGTCTTATATAAGACTATAAAGTAGTCTATACATAATTCTTATATAAGACAAGCAATAATCCTATAAAACTATTTAATGTTGTATTATTAGTATCATGATCAATCTGCTATCTCTATTGCTATCTTCAGTGCTGTGGGTACAAGTCCCTCAGTGGTCAAATGATTGGTCAAAATGTGCTGTTGATGTTCCTGACACTTCTTGTCATTGGTACATAACTGCACCTGATAATACTTTTGGTGAAGGGTTTGATTGGGCAAGTGCGCCTTGGTTTGACGCAAACGGCTTAAGTGATGTTCCTAGCATGGATAAACAAACTGCTATACAAAAGCTTCAAAGTGAGTAGTACTGTCTATAAGGCAGCGTGAGTAAATATAAACGCCTTTAATGCCAATACTTTTATTATATTATTATTTTATTGGACAACGTAAGGACATAAATTATTTATTTTTGTCAATTTGTATAATTTTGTTGAGCATTAACCGTTTGGGAATATTTTATTAAAATTTATAAAAATATTATATCTAGCTAATCTATTATAAGACTATATATTAGACTATAAGTAAGACTCAAATAAGAAATGCTATACAAACAAAATTCTTATAATTACAAGGTAAATTTTATGTTAATTTCTATTTATTCAAAATAATTGTATCTATAAATATTGACTAATAATTAATTATTGATGATAAGAAATCTTGCAACTCTCAGTTATCTTATATAAGACTATTAAATAGACTTATATAAGTCTCATATAAGAATAAATATACTAATTTTTATATAGATTTTTTAGCAATTGATACGCTTCGTTTAATTTTCTCATTTGATCTGTTGATCCTCCAGCATCTGGATGCGTCTCTAAGGCTTTTGATTTATAGGCATCTCTAATTTTTCGTAATGTATGAGCTGATCCTGCAGATGTTGATAAATTCAATAATTTAAGTGCTCCATGTACAGTCATTGTTGAGTCCAAAGTTTCAAATGAGTTTGATCGGTTATATCGCTTAAATCTACTTACAAACCTCCTCATTAATGTTGGTATTCTATTAATTAAATCTGATGTAGCAAAAGGGTCTTCTAAAACGCCAATCATTAATAAAACAATTTCAAGGGATGGATTTTTCTTTATCCAAAATGGGCATAATTCAGACATAAATTTATTGGCTGCACTCCACGTAAAGGGTAGATTTTCTGTTCCATCAAGATTTGGCCATATGTCCCTTCCAAACCAATCCATCGCAGCTTCTACTACATGATCATTAGGAACTGTTCCATATAAGGTTTTCCAATGACTAATTAACGCTATTCGACATTTTATTAATTCAGTTTCTTTAATTGTGTTAATTTGAATATCATTGATATTCTCTTTTAATTTTTCACTATTAATACTTCTTCTTAGATCCTTTACTTTTTTTTCAACAAAATTGGGAAGGCTTATGTTTAAGTTGGCTTTTTCTCTATATTGATCTCTATTTATAACTTTTTTATTTAAAGATATCTCATTAACTTCTTTTTTAACGTCTGATTTAATTAATACCAATGCTGTATCTTCATCAATATTTAAATTTCCATTATTCTTCTTCTCGTTAAAGTCTATTTCTTGCTGTTGGTTCTTAGGTAGTAAATCATCTTCTTGAAGAATTTCTTTAAGTATTTTTTCTATTACAGGTCCTCTTGCTCTAAATCCCCACTCTTTTCGTAATTGATCAAACCTGGAAATTAGTTCCTCAGGTAAATCAATTGAAATTCTTTTTGTATTTGAATTTTCAGGAATATTCAATAATATTTTCTTGAATAGTATGGAATTTACTTAATTTTATTCAAAAAAAAATTGAAAGTCCATACAGAATATTGTTTTTAAATTAAAACCAATTTATTTTTATGTCACAAGTCAATTAAGTATCTTTTTATAATAAAACAAAAAAATGTTTAATTGTAATTTCAAGTCATCTAAAGAAAAAAAGAGTTTTTATCAACATAAGAAGTTAGAAATGCTCAATTATATTAAGGATTCACTTGAACGTAAAATTGCCTCCGTAACAGCATCTATAGAAGTTCTAGAAAGCCAAATAAGCAGGGATAAGGAAGTAGAAGTAACTAACTAGTATTCAAACAAAACTTTCTAGAAGTTTTTCAGGGCCAAATTTCTTTAAATAATTAATATTTGAATTTTCAGTTACTAATAGATATCCTGCAAATCCTAAACCGTTAATACTGAAACCATGAATATGATCATTTTTTCTTTTTATAATAGCGATCCATTTATTAGTTATTAAAATATTGTAAGGATATATCGGTTTCTTATCACTAATAGGGTCCCCAATTCCTAATTTCTTGCATAATTCTAAGTAAAATTCTAAAAGACATGATGGATTTTCTAAAAAATTAAATTTGGATACAATAATATTTTTTTTAAGCTTACTATCTAGATCTTGATATGAGTTCATCTCTAAAAACCACTCTTCTCTAGGGCATGATATCTCACTTTTAGATCTACGCAGAAGTTGAAAATGCCTGTGAGGTTGACTTGCTCCCGCAATTGGAGAACTATTGAAAAACCATAATCCACTAGTATCTTTATTAACTTGTTGGATCGCTCTCCAATCATTAATATCTAACCATCCATTTTGAGGTTTCCATTCATTTGTAATAAGTAAAATATGACCTTTTTGTACAGGGTACTTATTTAATATTAGTTGATGATTATCACCAATTTTATCAATTTCTAGTATCTTTTCCCAAGGACAAAACGGATTTTGCTTAGGACCATAAATTTTTTTTTTATTAAATTTTGAAGTATCGAGTTTCCTTATTATGAAGTCGTCTTTTTCATATAAATCTCTTGTAATAATATCAGTTTTGAGAGGATATAATGATTCATCATCAATTGATAATCGAGTTTGTTCTAGTGCTTTTTTCCAATATATTTCTAAACTCATTTTAAAAAATTTATCATATTCATTTTAAAAAAAAAAATAAACTTGTAATTACTTTTTATTAAATTGATATTCTTTCAATTTTTCCAGAGGTACTGATTCTAAGACTACAATATTCGTTGATTCTAATATGACTTTTGGTGCAAGACCGTCTAATAATGCTTGCTTCCACCTATCAAGACAAATACACCAATGATCACCATCCTTTAGTCCTGGGAACGAATAAATAGGCATGGGAGTTATTAAATCATTACCTTGTGATTGACTATATTTCAGGAAATTATCATCCATTACACAACATATTGAATGATTCCCTCCATCATTTTTGTCATAGTTGCAAAATCCATCCCTGAACCACCCTGTCATGGGTGCGCAACTACAAATCTCAATTTTTTCTCCAAGGACATTTAACTGATTTTGATTATTTATGGTCATAGATTTTTTTTAATAATAATAAAACACCAACATTTCTTTAAAAAAGGTTGACGAGTATGGGGGGTAAGGAGGTAATAATTCTAATAAGGTTTTTTTCATTATGGATTGGGACTTTACTGAAAACATAGCATTTAAAGCTCTTTATGAAGCTTTTAAAGATAGTGGTGAAACTTCCGCATTAGAATTTTTATCTAGTGATGGTGCTTCATATTATCTTGAGTTAACACAGGATGCCGCAGGTGAGGGACTTGATCTGGGTGATAATGAAACGATGGAAGAACTACAGGAAGAAATTATTGAATATTTAGAAAACAACTAAAAATCTAGCTTAAGCGCTGAAATATTTAGCTTTTGAGTGTAGTGCAATGATAGCTGTAGTACTTTGTTCTGGATGAAGTTGTTCAGATTCATCCATGGTCAAGTTTATTCTTTTTGCATCCAACAATGATAATTGTATGTTTGAATCAGATACTTTTGGACATGCAGGATAACCAAAAGAATATCTAGCTCCTCTATATTTTTGAGCTAGTATTTCTCTATTTTTGTCTGGTTCTTCAGACCTAAAACCACATTCAATACGAATTAATGCATGGACATACTCAGCTAGAGCTTCTGCTAATTGCACTGTAAGTCCATGGAATAACAAATAATCGCTATATTTATCTTCTTTAAATAATTTTTGAGAATATTCACTAGCAATATCGCCCATAGTTACTGCCTGCATAGGAAATATATCTATCGGTTTATCATTATTCAAATCACAATAAAAATCAGCTATACATAAATTATTCCCAGATTTTTGTCGTGGAAAATTAAATTGGGAACTTTTATTTAACGATTTCTCATCAAATAAGAAAATACTATTATCTTTTCTCCCGCATCTGAAATATCCATAAACTGCTTTGGGTGATATAAGTTTTTTCTCAATAATTATCTCTAACCATTTATCTAACAATGGTTTAGCATATGAATCCAAATAGTTATTGTATTCATCTACGCTTTGGTTTTTTCCTTTTTTTATTTGCCATTGCCCGCTAAATAGAGCTTTTGTATCTAAATAAAATATTAACTTATTTAAATCTATATCAACATCGTTCAAGACTTTCGTTCCCAAGAAAGGGGCTTGAATTGGATCTTCTTCATTTATAAATTTAGATCTTATAAACTTTTCTTTTAAATTTAATTTGGAAGTCTCGGTATTTATGGATATTGATTTTTTAACAGCTTGAGAGTTGGCTTTTGATGAAGCTAAATTAATATTTATACCCTCATTGTTAATGAAACCCTCTGTATTTGACCAATTACCCTTTTTCTTATTATCCATATATTCATTCATGAATTTAAGATCAGTGAACGCATCTTTTCCGTACAATATTTTCCCTTTATATATTTTGCTGCAGTCCTCATTTACAAATTTTGGGGTTAAGGCAGCACCTCCTAATATTACTGGTACACTAATATTTTCATTATTAAAAGCCTCTAAATTATCTTTCATAAAAGCAGTTGATTTAACAAGTAATCCGCTCATAGCGATGCAATCTGCATTGTGCTTTTTTTGTGCATCTATAATTGCTGAAACATCTTGCTTTATTCCAAGATTTATTACGTCAAAACCATTATTTGTAAGTATTATATCTACCAAATTTTTTCCAATATCATGAACATCGCCTTTGACAGTTGCAATTAAGAGTTTTCCATTTGATATTTTTTCATCTACAGTTTCCATATATGGTTCTAAAATTGAAACAGCAAATTTCATTGTTTCAGCGGATTGGAGTACAAATGGCAATTGCATTTGACCTGAGCCAAATAAATCTCCTACAACTTTCATCCCATCTAGTAAAAAGGTATTAATTATTTCAAGAGGTTTATATTTTTTTAACGCTTTATTTAATTGATCCTCTAATCCTATTTTTTCTCCATCAATAATATGATTTTTCAGACTTTCTTCAAGAGTTAGGTTTTTATTTTCTGAAGAAGCTTTTTTGAAATCTTGAATAGATAAATCTTGAAAAGCCTTTGTTAATTCTACTAATGGATCATAAATACAAATATCATCTTCAAATTCTCTTTTATCATAAATCAAATCTAAGCAAAGCTTTTTAGTTTCTTCAGAAATTTTTGATAATGGCAAAATTTTGTTTGGTGCGATGATAGCAGAATCTAATCCTGCTTTAATGCATTCATCTAAAAATATTGAATTTAGATTAATTCTTGATAATGGTGAAAGACCAAAACTAATGTTTGATATCCCAAGTATGATATGAATATCTGGGAAATTTTCACGAATTTTTAATATAGCACTAATAGTTTCTTTAGCGTTTAATCTATCTTCTTCTATCCCTGTAGATATTGGCAGAGCTAATGGATCAAAAAATAGCTCATAATCTGACAAACCACATTCTCTAGTTCTATTAATCGCTCGCTTGACAATCTTATATTTTTTTTCTGCATTCCTTGCCATTCCATCTTCATCAATTGTTCCGACAACAAGACCTGAACCATACCCTAAAGCTAAATTTAGTACTTGATCAAACCTTTCATTGCCGTCTTCGTAATTGGTTGAATTTATAATACATTTACCACCAGCTGACTTTAATCCACTTTCCATTTTGTCAGCATCTGTAGAGTCAATCATTAATGGTAAATTTATATTGGTAACTAATCTTGAAGTTATTTCATTCATATCTTTCACCCCGTCTCTTCCTACATAATCGACATTTACATCAAGAACGTGAGCATTTTCTTTTTGTTGTTGCTTGGCAATTGCAACTAGGCCATCCCAATCGTCGTTATTTAATAACTCCCTTACCTTTTTCGATCCACTTGCATTTAATCTTTCTCCTACTATCAAAATTGAATTGTCTTGTTTGTATGGCACAGAGTTATATATTGATGAGGCAGATGGAATAAAACCGCTTGAATTTTTCTTACCATTGTTGTTAGTCCTTTCAGTATCAATAATTTCATCGATTATTGAAGACAGGTATTTTATATGTTCAGGTGTTGTCCCACAACATCCACCTATTAATTGAACATTAAAGTCATATATAAAATTCATTAACTGCATCTTTAATTCTATTGGCTTCAATCTATAGTGAGCTACACCACCAATATTTTCAGGAAGCCCTGCATTGGGAATACAACTTATAGCGAAGGGAGAATTTTCAGACAAATATTTAATATGTTCCTTCATTTGCTCTGGACCAGTTGCACAATTAAGTCCAAGGATATCTATATTAAATGGTTCTAATATTGTTAATGCAGATGCAATATCAGATCCAACAAGCATAGTACCTGTTGTTTCCATTGTTATAGATACCATTAAAGGGATATCTATATTTTTACTTTCAAGAATTTCTTTTGATGCTAATAAGGCAGATTTAATTTGTAAAACATCCTGACAAGTTTCAATCAAAAGAAGATCAACTCCTCCATCTATAAGACCATAAATTTGTTCTTTATATGTTTGCTTTAATTCATCAAAATCTATATGTCCTAAGGTGGGTAATTTAGTTGTTGGCCCAATTGAACCTGCTACAAACCTTGGTTTATCAACTGATGAGTATTTGGCAGCAGCTTTTTTGGCTATAAATGCCGCATTTTTATTTATCTCATAAGCCTTATCCGCAATATCATATTCATCAAGAACTATTGATGAGGCTCCAAATGTATTAGTTTCTATAACATGACAACCTGCTTCTAAAAATGAATTATGAACCTTCTCAACTACCTCTGGCGATGATAAAACAAGGTTCTCATTACATCCCTCTAATTCTTTTCCTCCAAAGTCATCTGCTTTAAGATTTAAGTTCTGAAAAGATGTTCCAGTACCTCCGTCAAAAATAATTAATGGTTTTTCATCTCTATTTAGATAGTTTCTGAAAGATTCCATTTTTAGGTAAAAATTAATTTATTTTAGTGAAATTCTTGTTACCCAATTATCATAGTCTTGAGAACGACCTTCTGTTATTTCTATAAGCTTACTTTTTAATTTATTCATTATTGGTCTTTCACCATTTAATTCGCTTGATTCAATTTTTTTAACTGGTGTAATTTTTGCTGCTGTACCAGTTAGAAAAACTTCATCTGCTATTAATAATTCTGTTTTATCCACAGGCCTTTCAATTACATTTATTCCAAAAGATTTTGCTAATTCAATTACACTAGCTCTAGTAATCCCCTCAAGGATATCTTGATCAACACCAGGAGTGATTAAGTCTCCATTTCTTACAATAAATAAATTCATACCACTAGCTTCGCTTACCTTACCACTTGAATTTAATAACAAGGCTTCATCAAAACCCGATAAACTAGCTTCTGTTTTAGCTAAAGAACTAGTTATATAAGCCCCACTTATTTTTCCTCTTAATGGGAGAGATCTATCTTCTTGTCTAGTCCAACTACTCATTCTACAAGAAACTCCATCTGGGGATAGATAATCTCCTAGTTCAATACAATACATAAAGAAATCTGTTTCAATATTGTGTAACCTTGGAGCTATACCTAAATCGCTTGTATATACGAATGGTCTAATATAAATAGGTTTTTCTGGCTTATTTCTTTTAATAACTTCCTCTAAGGCTTTAAAAATATATTCTTCAGAAATATCAGTTAAGAGTAATTTTGCACTTTGAGATAATCTTTTTATGTGTTTATCAGTTCTAAATAAAAGGAATTCATCTTTATTTGTAGGGTTAGGTATCGCTCGCATTCCTCCAAATGCAGCAGTACCATAATGTAGTGCATGAGTAGCTATTGATATTTTTGCTTCTTTAAATGGAATACATTTACCTTCGAACCAGGCGTATGGAAGAAATTCATGCATATTCAATTTATTTAATTAAGGTAAACTTGTTTTATCCTACTTACGTATTCTAAACCTTATACATATATAAAAATGCACAGGATATTAAATATAGCAGGAAATGAAAAGAATAAGGATGATTTAATTGAGCAACCAACGGCAGATTTTATTTTTATAACAAGTGTCAAAGCTGATTTAAATCTCATATCAAACTTATTGTTAGAAAAGGAATTTGCTTCATTAAAAAATAATATAAGAGCTTTAGAAATTTCTAATTTAAATTCCTCAGCTCAAATAGATAATTATTTATTAAAAACAATTAATTATGCAAAAGTTGTCATACTAAGAATTTTTGGAGATAAAGGTACATGGAACTATGGAATTGAACAACTTTTAAATTGGCAAGCAGTCAATAAAAAAAGGAAGTTACTAATCCTATCAGGTACTGTTGATCAGGAAGTTTCCTTAAGTGAAATAAGCAGTATAGATAAAAATATTGCATTAAATATTTCTAGATTACTAAGATCGGGAGGAATGGACAATTATAGAAAATTTCTTAATTGTTTAAATTATCTAAAGGTAAATGAAACATTAATTCCTGATGAGTTTTTGAATATTAGTTTTTATGCAGATCCTTATTTATATGATTGGAAAATTGAAAAAGGCGAAAAGATAGGAATAATATCTTATAAATCACTTTTTTTGGCTAATGAAATTGAAGTAAACGAAAAACTTAACTTGCAGTTACGAAGATGCGGACTATCGCCTAAAACGTTATTTATTTCCACACTAAAAGATCATATTATTCAAAAGAAATTAATAGATATTTTTAAAAAGGAAGATATTAAATTAATAATTACCACAACTTCATTTTCTTCATCTCAAATCAAAAATAACGAATTAATTGAAAATTCTACAAATATTTTTACTTCTCTTAAAATTCCAATTTTACAACTTCTTTCTTCTAATAGATCAAGAAAAAATTGGTTAAATTCATCCATTGGAATGAATTCATCTGATTTATTAATGCAAATAATTATTCCTGAATTTGATGGAAGGATTACTACCTGTCCTTCAGCATTTAAAGAAATAATTTCTGAAAAAAATACACTCTACAGTGAAATAACCAGTTACAAAGCTGATCAAGTAGGTATTAAATGGATTTCAAAATTCGCAACGAATTATGTGAAACTTCAAAAACTTAATAATTTTGATAAAAAAATTTGTTTAATAATAAGTAATTATCCAGTAAAGAATGGAAGAATCGGTAATGGTGTTGGTCTTAATACACCATCTTCGATAATAAATATTCTTAACTGGTTAAAAGAAGAAGGTTATGATCTTGGATCTTTTAATTATCCTCAAGATTCTTCGGAATTAATGTCAATACTTATAAAAACTAGAACTAATGATCTTGAATCTCAAAATAATAAACCTTTAGATTACTTACCACTTAGTGAATATTTAAAATATTGGAATTATTTAGAACTTGAACCAAAAAATATTATTGTTAACCGTTGGGGCAAACCATCAGAAGCGATCGATCTTGATAATGAAGGCTTCTCAATAAATGGTATTAGATTTGGAAAAATAACTTTATTGATTCAACCTCAACGAGGTTATGACGCTTTCACTGATAGAGATATTCATTCTCCCGATCTTCCACCTCCCCATAGATATTTAGCACAATATTTTTGGATTGAAAAAGTTTTTAACGCAAATGCTATTTGCCATATTGGTAAACATGGGACTGTTGAATGGTTACCTGGCAAATCTATAGGTCTAAGTAATAAATGTTTTCCAAATATTATTTGTCCAGCAATACCAAACATATATCCTTTTATCGTAAATGATCCAGGAGAAGGATCCCAAGCTAAAAGAAGAACTGCTGCAACAATTATTGATCATTTAACCCCTCCTTTGGATAGGTCAGAATTATATGGAAAATATTCAATATTAGAAAATTATTTAGACGAATATTTTGAAGCAAAATTATTAGATTCTAATAGGATTGAAATTATAGAAAAATCCATTTTTGAATTAATTAAAAAAGATTTTAACGAAATCACTTTAAAAAATAAAAATAATCAAATTGAAGAGATTGATTCTTTTCTTTGCAAAATTAAAGAATCTCAAATTAGGACAGGATTGCATATTTTTGGTAATAGGCAGAATGAAATTAATGAAATAAATTTATTCTTGTGTATCGCTAGAGTGCCAAATGCTAATCGAATTGGGATTGTTCAATATATAGCAAAACATTTAAAACTCGATTTGGATCCTTGGACAAATAAATATGATCAAAAGTTAAGTGAAAAGGATAAAAAAATATTATTGACTTTTTCCAACAAAAACATTTTAAAGTTTAGAATGGCTATTGATTTTTTGGAACAACAAGCAAAGTATTTAATATATTTGTTTTTTTACAAAAAGAATACCAATATAAAAAATCTAGAAAAATATAAAAATCAGAAAATAATAGACTATTTCTTTAATGAAAAAAAACATAATAAGTATTTTTTGTTATTAAAAAAAGAGATTCTATATCCAATCATTAATTCTTCATATAATGAGAAATTATCATTTATTAATTCATTAAATGGACAATATGTAAAAAGTGGTCCATCTGGAGCCCCTACGAGAGGTAAAACTGAAGCTTTACCCACTGGTAAAAATTTCTTTTCAGTTGATTCGAGAGGACTGCCAACAGAATCAGCATGGAGTGTTGGTTGTCAATCCGCTTCACAAATACTTAATTTATACAAACAAGATAATGGAGAAGATTTAAAAAATATAGCAATATCTGTATGGGCAACATCCACAATGAGAAATGGTGGTGAAGACATTTGTCAAATACTATATTTATTAGGAGTACAGCCTATTTGGGATGGGCCTTCAAGAAGAGTAGTAGATCTAGAAATCATTCCTTTATCTGTTCTCGAAAGACCAAGGGTTGATGTTACTTTAAGGATTTCGGGAATGTTTAGAGATGCATTTCCACAGTTAGTTAAATTAACTTCTAAAGCAATAAATCTTGTTTCTAATCTTAATGAGGATGATAAATTTAACCCTCTTGCTGGGGCATCAAGGGATGGTGATTCAATTAATCGTATATTTGGGTCAGCGCCAGGTTCATATGGAGCTGGTCTGCAAGAACTAATTTCAAATTCTAATTGGGAAAATATTGATGATTTTGGAGAATCTTTTCTTAATTGGAGTAAGTGGATTTACAGTGATAATCTTGAACCTATAGAGGATAAAAAATCATTAGAAAATGCTCTTAAAAATGTGCAGTTAGTTGTTCATAACCAAGATAATAAGGAACATGATATTTTAGATTCTGATGATTATTATCAGTTTCAGGGTGGATTATCTTCAGCAGTAAAAAAATTGAGCGGTAAATTACCTGAAATGTATCATGGTGATTTATCAAAATTTGGATTATCTAAAATTTCAAAATTACAAGATGAAATTAATAAAGTTGTTATATCAAGAATACTTAACCCTAAATGGATAAATGGAATGAAGGATAATGGTTATAAAGGAGCGTTTGAATTTTCAGCTACACTAGATTACTTATATGCTTTTGATGCTTCTACTGAAGTAGTCTCAGATTGGTGTTATGAGGAAGTTTATAAATCATGGTTATGTGATCTAGATCTTAGGAATTTCTTTCTAGAGAATAATCCATGGGCTTTAAGAGATATTGCACAAAGATTACTTGAAATTGTCAATAGAAAAATGTGGAATAATTGTTCATCAGATGTCATTGAAAATTTAAAGAACATAATTATTAATACTGATTCAATAATTGAAAAAAACGAATTCTAAATTATCTACCTAATAGCGAAAGTCCATGACTATCTGTTCCGCATGTTTTTAGCATTGAATATTTATCTGCTAATTTATCTATTTCTGAACAAACAAATAAACTAGGATTCCATACTTCATTAAGTTCATAATCGTACCAAACCTCTATTCCATCAATACCTTGTATTTTGGCCTCTGGAATTAATTTATAAAAGGGAATCCTGTATCTCGCTGGGTGTGCAAGAAATGATAAACCACCAGCTAAATTTATTGCTTTAATAACTGATTTAATATTTAAATCATTACCTATTGGAGACTCTCCAAGGATGTAGGGATTTATGTATTTACTTTTTATATCTATTCCCAATCCAATTACATGTACTAAACATCCCAGAATCAAACAATTAATTTCTATTCCCGAAATTAATGTAAAAGAATCTTTAGGATAATTTTTAAGTATATTATTTTTTTTTATATATTCATGCGCTTTAATTGTATGATGATCGGTTATTGATAAAAATTTCAAGTTATTTTTATAAGCTTGTTCTAAAAGTTCATATGGTTCTAGACTTCCATCACTAAATTTTGTATGACAGTGAAAATTAATATTTTTAGGACAACTATTTTTATTAATATTGGAGGTTAATTTTACTAAGTCTTCCCTATTCATTACTTAATGAATTCTCATTTTTCTTTCTAATCTTTGCATATAATTGTATTGAAGCCAACATGAAAATAATAAGTCCAACTACGCTCCATGTAGCAACACTAGTTGGAAAATTATTTTTAAAAATAACTAAAAGTACAATTATAAATAATAATAAAGTAGGCAATTCATTTAATAATCTAAGGTTTTTTGCTGAAATGGTTGAAGTACCATTTTGTAATGAATACATTATTTTGTAACAGTAAGAATGATAAATTACTAATCCTAAAACAAAAGAAATTTTAATTTGTAACCACTTCTCACTTAACCAACTTGGTTGCATAATTACCATGCATATAGCCATACTTAAAGCTAATATCATCCCAGGTGTTGTGATTATATTCGCCAGCCTTTTTTCCATCAAGGTGTATTGTTTATTAAAGGCAATTTTTAATTCATTATCCATATTTTTAGATTCTTCATGATATATAAAAAGTCTTACTAAATAAAAAAGGCCCGCAAACCAAACGATTACACCAATAATGTGAAGTGATTTAAACCAGAGATATGCTTCAGCTGCCAAATTACTAGATTAATTTAAAAATATATATTTTTAATATAGTTATATTTAACAATATCAAGAAATCTATTTTTCAAAAATTAATTAATATTTATAACTCGTTAAAATATTCATATATATCATTTACTGAATTTTTTCCAAGTCCTTTAACTTTTGATAAATCCTCTTTACTAGCTATTCTTATCGCCTCTATTGATTTAAAATGCTCAAGCAATTCTCTTATTCTTGATGGTCCTAATCCACTGATTTGGGACAATTGAGATCTATTCATTCTCTTAGATCTTTTGTCTCTATGAAAAGATAATGCAAATCTATGTGCTTCATCTCTTACCCTTCTTAATAGAAGAACTCCTTTTTGATTTTCGTCAGTATCAAGAGACTTAGTAAAGCCTGGAATAAATATTTCTTCATGTTTTTTTGCTAATGAACATATAGTTACTTCTTCCTCAAGATTTAATTTTTTTAATGCTTTAATAGCTGCATTTAACTGTCCTTTTCCTCCATCAATCATTATTAAATCAGGCCAATCTGATAGAAGTTCATTGTCTAATTTACTATTCGTTTTATCATTTAATATTGAAAAATCCCCTCCGTTTTCTTTAAATCTTGACCATTTTTTAAACCTTCTATGTATTACTTCATATATCGAAGCAAAATCATCACTATGTCCTACAACAACGTTTGGATCTTTAATTTTATATTTCCTATAATGCTGTTTAGAAGGAATCCCATCAATAAAAACGACTTGTGATGCTACAGGGTCACTACCTTGAATATGGCTTATATCATAACCTTCAATTCTTTTAGGTTGTTCGCTTAATTCAAGTATTTGGGCAAGATCCTCAATTGATGATTCATTATCTTGTATCCCATTTATTATTCTATCTAATTCCAATTTCGCATTTTTTAAAACCATTTCTACAGTTTCATGTTTTTTATTTCTTTTTGGGATTAAGATTTTTACTTTGTTTTTTTTTAGATCCGTTAACCAATCCTCTATGGTTGCTTGTTTTGGAAGGTTATATTGAATAAGAATTTCTGATGGTATTTCTACAGCTTCAACATTCATATAATGCTCTTCTAATATCTTTTGTAGAATGAGATTTTCATCTTCATTATTTAATTTTTGACTATAACCAATTCTCCCAATGAGCTTACCAGATCTCATTTGGAAAATTTGTATACTAGCTACATTTTTTTCTGAAACTATTCCAAAGATATCTCTATTAATTGAAGAATCTGGTATTGATATTTTTTGTGATTCAGTTAATAATTTTAAACCTGAAATTTGGTCTCTTATTTTTGCTGCATTCTCATAATCTAAATCATTTGAAAACTGCAGCATTTTTTTTTGTAAAAATATTTCTAAGTCATCATTTCTTCCCTGAAATATCATAGATACTTGTTTCATTATTTTTTTATAATCGTCAGATGATATAACTTCTTGGCAAACACCTGGACATCTTCCTATTGAATAATTCAAACAAGTTCTATCTTTATAGACTGGCCTTGGTCTTTGTCTAAGTGGAAATATTTTTTTTATCGTAAATAATGTTCTCCTTAATAATCCGACATCAACATAAGGTCCATAATATCTATCTAAATTATTTCTATTTCTTCTTCTTCTTGTAATAAATATTCGAGGATATTTTTCACTCCAAGTTATACATAGATATGGATATTTCTTATCATCCTTTAAAAGAATATTAAAGTATGGTTTGTTTGTTTTAATTAAATTTGACTCTAAATTTAATGCTTCATATTCGCTATCTGTGACTATTATTTCTATTTCAGTTATTTGACGAACCATCAAACTTAATCTGGGCGTTAAATCTGAATAATTATTGAAATAACTACTTACTCTACTACGTAGTTTTTTAGATTTACCGATATAAAGTAAGTTACTATCAATATCTTTAAAAAGATAACAACCAGATGACTTTGGGATTTCGGATAATCTTGATTTTAATAACTCCTTATTATTAATTAATTTATATTCAATTTTAAAATTATATTTGTTATCTATTTTTTCGATAGAGGAATTACTCATTTATAATAATTACCCTCCATAATTCCAGCCAGTTGAAGATAAATTTAGTGAGTCAACATCATTATTCAGATAAGCAGTTTCAACCTCTCCCACAAATACGGTATGGTCTCCATGCATAACACTTCCAACAACATTACATTCAACTCCACCAACACTATCAACTAAAATAGGCAATCCAAGCTCACCTAAATTAAATTCAACAGATTCAAATCTACCTCCTAATGCTTTTTGAGGTTTAAAGAAAACAGCAGCTAGATCCTTTTGATCACTTTTGAGCACATTTAATGAGAACTTATTGGTGGACTTTATTATTTCATGACTAGAACCCTCTGCTCTAACAGCCATTACAACTAATGGTGGGGTGAAGGAACCTTGAGTCACCCAACTTGCGGTAAATCCATTCACTTCATTTTTATCCTCGTCTCTAACACCACAAATAAATAATCCATGAGGTATTTTTCTTAATAAGATTTTTTTTGCTTCTAGATTTAATGTCATAATTGATTTATCTAATAATCTTATTTTAACTAAATTTCTTATTCGATCATAATAAATTCATGAAAATTCTTTATCCAGGTACTTTTGATCCTTTAACAAACGGGCATCTTGATTTAATAGAAAGGGCTGAAAAAATATTTGGCAATCTAGTAGTTGCTGTTTTAGAAAATACTTCTAAAACACCAACATTTAATCTTGAAAGAAGAATAATACAAATAAAAAATTCTCTTTCTCATTTACCTAATATTGAAGTTATTTCTTATTCAGGACTCACTGTGGATTGTGCAAATGATCTAAAAGCTAATCTTATTCTTAGAGGCTTAAGAGCAATGAGTGATTTTGAGTATGAACTTCAGATTGCTCATACAAATAAATCTCTTAATAATGATATTGAAACTATATTTTTATCCACAAATACAAATTATAGTTTTCTTAGTAGTTCTTTAGTAAAAGAAGTTGCAAAATTTGGTGGTGAAATTAATCACATGGTACCTCCCTTTGTTGAGAGCGATTTAAAAGAATATTTTAAATAATATTTTTATTAACAAGATTTCAAGTAATAAAGATCACGTAATAATTTAAATGCTTTTTCTTTATCAATTTTATTAGAATTTTGGATAATGCTTATAATTATTGGTTTTTCATTTTTATATAAAAAGCCAGATAATGCAAAGACATTTGAAAGAGTCCCAGTTTTCCCAAAAAACTTTCCAGATAATTCACTATTTACAAATCTTTTAGCTAACGTTCCTCTTACTCCCGTAATTGAAAGTGTAGATTGATAAGCTTGAAAATTATTAGAATATCTCATTTTATCTAAAAACAATACAACTAACTTTGTTGTAATTCTATTTTTTCGAGACAATCCACTAGCATCTGCAAAGTAAGCATTAGTTGATGGGAGGCCTTTATTTTCAAGCCATCTTTTCAATTTTATATAGTCATTATCGTTCCATGTATTTGAGGCATTTTTAAAGAGTGATTCAGCTGTAAAATTATGGCTTTCAGAATTTGTAAGAGTTAATAATGAAAGAATTGGAGTTGAATATATTTTACTTATCTCTGTAATATCTTTTAAAAAAAATGTTTTTTCTGAATCTAAAAAATCTATATTTACTTTTGAATTAGGAAATTTACTTTTTAAATAGTTTTTAATAAAATTTCTTAAAGCATGAATATCTTCATATTTATTGTGATTACTTTCAATAGCTAGAGATGTAATTGGAGATCCATATTCGTAAAGTTTATCAGTATTTGTCCAACCACTAGGCCAATTTAATTTTGAGTCAATTTCTACAATATTAAAGTTAATAGATTTATTTTCTTTAATATTTGAAATTAGTTCGATTATATGTTCATAATTAAGATCTGGATCACCTTGACCAAGTAAATAATAATCGTTTTTACTTTTAAATAAGGAAGTTTTTAAATTATTATTTAATTTATATTTACTTAAAACATAAGCTGATGAGAATAATTTTTGGTTAGATGCTGGCAACCTTGGAACATCCTCATTGTAGGAACTTATTATTTCCCCTTTATTATTAATAATTGATACACTAAAAGAATCATCAAGAGTTTGATTCAATAAAGCATCATAAGTAGGACATATTTTGTTTTTATTAATTATTCCCGGGAAATTAAAATAAATACTATTTAAAATAGTTATTTTCTGATTTGCTAGTAAATATCTTATTAAGAAAGGAGATGTTACTAATAAAAGAACAATAAAGAAAAATGAATATATTTTTTTTATCACATTCAATCTATAAATTTACAAAAATAGATTCATTGTCGGGTTTAATTTCAAATTCTTTTTTAAAAAAATATCTTTTATTTTCTTCTTTGAAAAGCAACCAGTTATTTGGATAAATATGCATAAGAGCAGCTTTATTTAAAGGCTGCAGAAAATAAATATTTTTCCATGTTTTGACAAAGTTTTTACGGCGCTCTCTAATAACACTTCCTATACCAATATTTGCATCTTCAAATTTTGGATTTAATGAATAATGCGTACCTTGATAATTATCAGACATTGGTTCAAATGAATCGAAATCATATGGCTGAGGTAGTATCGATATCATTGCACTATCAATATTATTTATATTATTAGATTCATTAAATGATTTAAAAGTAAAGATTTTATCTTTGATATCTGGATAGTCTCTTTGAGCCAAAGCCACAGCACCTTGATCAGCAAATGTTATGAATACATTATTATTTTTAGACAATATCTTGTAGATAGTTATTCCAATTCTGTTAAACTTCAATCCTTCAAAATTAAATTCTATAGTAAATCTTTTATTTGAATCTAATAAACTTGGAATAATTGCATCCTCCATATTCTTAAGAGATTCATTTAAATCTTTAGGTAGTCTGTAAATGGTTTCCATTAAAATTTGTCAATACATATTTGAATAAGGTCTAAAAATTTATCTATTTCTGACTTATTGTTTATTGAACCTAAAGTAACACGAATATTTGAATATAGTTCATCATCTTTTAAACCAATATTTTTAAGTGTTGAGCTAGGTTTCCCAGATGAGCTTGAACAAGCACTTCCACTACTAATGGCTATTTTATTTTCTGACATGAAATTAACAATCTTATAGGCCCTTATAGGCTCAAATAGTTTATTTAATAGTAGAAAAGAAATATGACTGGGGAGTCTATGGTTAATACTTCCCGTAATCTTTATATGATTATTATCTTTAATTTTTTGAAAAAAATAATTTTTAAGTTTATTAATATTATTAGAGGGAAATTCAGTTATGTAATCATATAATTTTATTTTTCCTTCAATATTCTTTAGTGATTCATACATTCCAGCGATTAATGGCAAAGCTTGTGTACCTTGTCTAATTGAAAATTCCTGAGTAAGTGATATGTCATTATTTTTTAAAATTTGTCTAGACTTTTCTTTTGTTAAAAGAATACCGATCCCTTTTGGACCTCCAAATTTATGAGCGGATAAACTTAAGAAATCACATTTAAGATCTTTCCAACTGAATATTCCATTACTTAATATTTGAGTTCCATCTAAATGAAACATTATATTTAATTCTTTACATTTGGAACCAATAAATTGGACAGGTTGTATTGTCCCAATTTCACTTTGTCCCCAAATAATTGATACAAGCTTAGTATCATTGTTTAAAAATTTTTCGATATTAGAAATATTTAAAATTCCATCATTATTTACCGCCCATTCGTAAATATCCCAATTTTGTTTTCTTAGTTTATTAGCACAAATAGTTGTTGCTTGATGTTCAACATTTGAAATAACAATCCTACCATTTTTAAATTTCTCATAAATATTATTAAATACAATATTTGTCGATTCCGAAGAACCAGATGTAAAAATTATATCCTCTGGATCTGCTTCAAATATATAAGCAATTTTAGATCTAATTTTTTCAAGGTATGTAGAGCATTTTATCCCTAGCTCATATGTAGATGAAGGGTTATGCCAATAATTCCTATAAGTTGAATTAATTATATTTAAAACATTCTCAGATAATGGAGTTGTGGATGCATTATCTAAATAGATAAAATTATTTTCCATTAATTTACTAACATTGATCCTGAGAAAACCTTTTTAGCATTACCGGTCATCATTACTTCACAATCGTCTTTTGACCAATCAATTTTAAGATTACCTCCTGGTAAGGTTACTACGGTTTGAGAATTACAAAGGCCTAATTTATAAGCTGCCACATGGATAGCACAGGCGCCTGTTCCACAAGCTAAGGTTGGTCCTGCACCCCTTTCCCATACTTTTACTTTGATATTATCTCTATTTAAAATTTGACAAAAATGCACATTAGTTTTTTCAGGAAATAATTCATTTTTTTCAAATATAGGACCAAGTCTGGAAAGAACAATTGACTCTATGTCTTTTACAAAGAATATTAAATGAGGATTTCCCATTCCTACGGCATAACCCATATTATTAAAATCTTTCTCAATAAATTCGTGTGAAGGAATTGAATTTATTTTTTTTTCAATTGTTGTTGGAATATTTTGACATTCTAAAATTGGAACTCCCATTTTTACTGTAATTTCATCATTTATATATTTTGCAATTTTTAAACCTGCTTTAGTCTCAATTTTATATTCTATATTTTTATTATTCATTGAATCATTTACGTGGAGATACTCAACTAAACACCTAATTCCGTTTCCACACATTTGTGCTTCAGAACCATCAGAATTAAAAATTATCATTTTTGCATAATTATCTTCATTAGGTTCTTCTATAAAAATCACACCATCCGCTCCAACACCGAATTGCCTGTTGCAAATTTTTTTTATATCAAAAATTTTATTTGTCTTGTAATTTTTATATAATTCATTCCCTCTAGAATCTATTATTACGAAATCATTTCCATTACCTTGATATTTTTCAAAACTTATATTTTTCATTTGTAATTCATATATCTTAAATTTTAATTATAAATTATTCCTTTTAACATTCTATTTCTATTTTATACAATGGATATTAAAATAATAATTTAATAAATAAAAATTAAGTGATTTCTCCCGATAAACAATATGAGGCTGATACCAATTTATATAATCCATCTGAAATAGAAAAAAAATGGCAGTCAATATGGACAGAAAACAATTTATACAAAACCGATGAATTAACTGAGAATAGCGATAAGTTTTATGCCTTATCAATGTTTCCCTACCCTTCAGGTAATCTTCATATGGGACATGTTAGGAATTATGTTATTACAGACTTAATAGCTCGATTCCAAAGGTTTAAGGGTAAAACTGTCTTACATCCAATGGGTTGGGACGCTTTTGGTTTGCCTGCTGAAAATGCTGCGATTGAAAGAGGAATTAGTCCAAGTGTCTGGACTAAAAAAAATATTTCTCACATGAAGTCACAATTAAAGCTTTTGGGACTATCAGTTGATTGGGATAGGGAATTTGCAACATGTGATGAAAATTATTATATTTGGACTCAATATCTATTTTTAGAGTTATACAAGTCAGGTCTTGTATATCAAAAGGAATCAGAAGTTAATTGGGATCCTATAGATAATACAGTCCTAGCGAATGAACAAGTTGACTCAGAGGGTAAATCTTGGAGATCTGGGGCAGTAGTTGAAAAAAAATTATTAAAGCAATGGTTTTTAAGAATTACTAATTATGCGGATGAGTTATTGAAGGATTTAGAAAAATTAGATAACTGGCCAGAAAGAGTAAAAATAATGCAAGATAATTGGATTGGAAAGTCAATTGGTGCAAATATTAATTTCAATATCAATACCAATCCAGAAAAGAAAATAACTGTATTTACAACAAGGCCAGATACTTTATTTGGAGTTACTTATTTAGCAATTTCTGTAAATCATTCATTAATTAAAAAAATTACTGATCAAGAAACCATACAAGATATAGAAAATCTTAAACAATATTTGAAAAATAATAAAAATAATGAACTTGAAAAAATTGGAATAAAAACTAGCTTAATAGCAATAAATCCAGTTAATTCGGAACCTATACCTATTTGGGTTGCAAGTTATGTCCTCGATGAATACGGTACCGGCGCTGTTATGGGTGTACCTGCTCATGATTTAAGGGATTTTGAGTTTGCTAAGAAAAACAATATAGATATTAAACAGGTAATAGTAAAGGATAAAAGTGAACAAAATAATGAGCTTGATAATGCTTATGTAGAAAATGGATATCTAATTAATTCTAATCAATACAATGGTATAGCAAATACTATTGCTAAATTAAAAATTGCAGAGGAGGGAGTAAATAATGGATGGGCCGAAAATAAAATTCAATATCGTTTAAGAGATTGGTTAATTTCTAGACAAAGATATTGGGGATGTCCGATACCCATCGTTAATTGCAAAAAATGTGGAGCTGTTCCTTTAAACCAATCGGATTTGCCTGTTTCATTACCAAAAGATATAGAAATCTCCGCTAACAAAATTAATGCTTTAGGTGATAATAATAATTGGATAAATACAACATGTCCAAAATGTGGAATAGCGGCAAGAAAAGAAACTGACACTATGGACACTTTCATGTGTTCATCTTGGTATTTTTTAAGGTACCCATCTTCAAAATGTTCAACTAAGCCATTTGAAAAGAATGAAATTAATAAGTGGTTACCTGTAGATCAATATGTTGGAGGAGTAGAGCATGCAATATTGCATTTGTTATATGCAAGATTTTTCACTAAAGCTTTGCGAGATAATGAACTATTTGATATTGATGAACCTTTTGAAAAACTATTAACGCAAGGAATGGTTCAGGCCGCAGCCTATAAAAACAATAAAACTGGTAAATATGTTTCTCCTTCCGACATTACTGACTTATCAAATCCTACAGATCCAATTGACAATTCTAAACTCGAAGTTCTTTTCGAGAAGATGTCTAAGTCTAAATATAATGGAATAGACCCTGAATCAGTAATTAATAAATATGGAGCAGATACAGCAAGAATGTTTATATTATTTAAAGCACCACCA
This sequence comes from Prochlorococcus marinus XMU1406, assembly GCF_017696055.1. Lineage (NCBI taxonomy): Bacteria > Bacillati > Cyanobacteriota > Cyanophyceae > Synechococcales > Prochlorococcaceae > Prochlorococcus > Prochlorococcus marinus. The sequence continues at coordinate 816,187 of NZ_JAAORG010000001.1, read as the reverse complement.
GAAAAAGATTTGGAATGGGGAGATACAGATGTTGAAGGACAATTTAGATTTTTAAGTAGGATTTGGAAGCTTTATATAAATTCTGCAAAAGATATAAATAGTAAATCTAATTCCTATCCAGATAAAGAAAAAAGTTTAATAAAGTCAATGAATATTGCTATAAAAGAAATTTCAAATGACATATTAAATAACCAATTTAATACTGCGATTTCAGAACTAATGAAGTTTTATAATTCATTATCAAATTCCATTAATGACATAAACAATAATTTAAAAATTGATGCTTTAAAAACATTTTGTATTTTGTTGGCTCCATTTGCACCTCATATTGCAGAAGAAATATGGCATCTTATAGGATTTAAAAAATCTATACATTTAGAACACTGGCCTTCCTTTAATGCCGAAGCACTAAAGGAAGATTCATATGAACTAGTAATACAAGTGAATGGAAAAGTTAGAGACAAAGTAAATATTAATAATGATATGAGTGAAGATCAAATTAAAGAATTGACTCTTAAAAGACCTAACATATTAAAATGGACTCAAGATAAGGAAATAAGAAAAATAATTATTGTTAAAGGAAAAATAATGAATATTGTTGTTTAAGAATTTATTTTTTGAATAACTAATGAATTTGGATTTGACCAATCGCCCTTAACTAAATAATTATCATTACCGAAACACATTTCACGGAGTATAAAAAATATAGGTTCACTAACTGAATTATCAAATAATGATGTTATGTCATTTATAGAATATTCTCCGCCTTCATCTAATAAATTACTTACTTTTTGTTGATACTCAATAATATTTGCAGCTGCTTTCTTTCCAGCTTCAACTCCAGGTTGATCATATGCATTTATATTAACCAATTCAGCGTAGAAGGACACAGCCCTCTCAAATAAAGCGATTAAGGCACCTAGTGAAAAACAATTTAACTTTTCTAACGTAATAGTGATACTTTGTCTGTTTTCACTAGAGAGTGCTAATCTGGTTCCTTGCAAAAAACCAGAAAGATATTCTTTAGGATTCTCTTTTTCATCAAATATATTAGTAGATGGAGAATCTAATAATTCAATAAAAATACAAAAGAAATTATCAATACCATCTCTCAGTTGCTGAACATAAGCATGCTGATCTGTAGATCCTTTATTACCAAAAACGGAAATACCTTGATTAACTACTTGACCATTCCTATTAAATTTCTTTCCTAATGATTCCATTACTAATTGCTGAAGATATTTACTAAAAACCTGTAACCTATCTCTATAAGGTAATACGACCATATCTCTCTTTCCAATACCATCCCCAGTTAAATACCATGCGGATGATAATAGTGCTGCTGGATTATTTTTAAAATCACTTATACGTGTGGCTTCATCCATTAATGATGCACCTCTGATAAATTCAGAGATATTTTCATTAATAAGAGCTAATGGAAGTAATCCCACAGAGCTTGTAATACTAGTTCTTCCACCAACCCAATCTTGCAAATTAAATATTTTTAACCAATTTTCAGAAGTAGCTTTTTTAAATAACTTACTACCTTTCATAGTTATAGCTATAGCATTAGAATTCCATTCAAGAGAATTGTTTTCGCAGTGACTTTTAATAATTTCCATAGCAATTCGAGGTTCAGGCGTACCACCTGATTTGCTTACTACTACAAATAATGTTGTTGATAATTTTTCAGATAATTCTTCTAACTTTTCGCTAATTAAAAAAGGATCAACATTATCGATATAAGAAAAATTTAAGCCTTTAGAACACTTCTGAAGTGACTCTGTAATAAGTAATGGTCCTAATCCACTTCCACCAATTCCTATCCATAGAACATCAGTATACTGCTGATTATTCTTATTCTTAATATCCCCATTTAAAATTTGTTTTCCAAATTCAGAGATTGAATTAATATCTGCTCTAATTTCTTCTCCTATTTTTGAAGAGGGTGAAATTGATGGATTTCTAAGCCAATAATGTCCAACTTGTCTATTTTCATCAATATTTGAGATTGCACCATTTTCTAATTCTTTTATTGATGAAAAAACATCTTTAAATTTATCTTCTAAATTTTTTATCTCTTTACTTGTGAAATTAATTTTGCTTATGTCTAACCAAATATTTAATTTTTTATCAAACCAAAGATAATTACAAAATTTATCCCAAGCGTTTAAATCTCCATTCATTTTATATATTTGTTTCTTTTATTTATTATTCAATTATATCTATACGAATAGTACATAGATTTGAATCATTTAAATTTGTTTAAATTATTATCTTCAAATAAATATGTTTTTGAATATAAACAATTAAAATTGAGGGTTTTTTTTATTTCATATGAATTTATCATTGAATAAAATAAAAAACATTGGATAGTTCATTTAATTACATAATTTCGCCTGAGATATCTGAATTTAGAAGATTTTCCCCTAAATTAAAAATAGGTGTTCTTGCTTCTGGGAAAGGAACAAACTTTCAGGAATTAATTGATCTCTCAGAAAAAGGAGAATTAGATATAGATATAAAAGTTCTAATAACTAACAAGGATGATGCAGGATGTATAACGAGAGCTGAAAGTAAAAAAATACCTCACAAAATTATAAGAGGCAAAGACTTTCTGCAAAAGGAGGCATTTGAATTAGAAATTGTAAATACTTTAATTCATTACGATGTTGAACTTGTGGTTATGGCAGGCTGGATGAAAATTGTTACTCCTTTTTTTATTAATAAATTTAAGAATAAGATAATAAATATTCACCCTTCATTACTTCCCGCATATAAAGGTGGTTCTGCGATAAAGGATTCTATATTAAATGGTTCAAAAATAACTGGTTGTTCAGTACATTTTGTAGAAGAGGAGGTAGATAGTGGATCATTGATAATGCAAGCTGCATTGTCAATTAGAGATGATGATGATATTGAATCACTTTCCAAAAGGATACAAATGCTTGAGCATAAAATTTTACCTCAATCAATCTCTCAAGCTGGGTTTTTGATAAGAAGTAACTTTATGGAAAATTATTAGTTAAATCAAGACCTTCATCCATTGAAAATCCACTCATAAGATTTAAATTTTGAATTGCTTGCCCAGTCTGACCTTTTAACAAATTATCAATTGCAGATAAAATAATAATCCTCCCATTTCGAATATCGACTTTAACAGAAAGGAAAATTTGGTTTGTATTTTTAACCCATTTTGTTGATGGGAATGTATCTACAGGTAAGACCTTAATATTTTTGAAATTTCTATAATAATTATCCAAAAGAATTCTACAATCATCAGAAGTTAATCCTGGATCTCTTAATCTGCCATATATAGTCGAATGCATACCCCTTGATATCGGAACCAAATGAGGAGTAAAGAGCAGTTCAATTTTATTTCCAGATATTAAAGATGCTACTTGTTCGATCTCTGAGGTATGTCTATGGTTAATCAATCCATATGCTGATAGACCTTCTCCACATTCTGATAAAAGTAGCTTTTGGTTTGGTTCTCGACCACCACCAGAAGTTCCGCTTTTAGAATCAATTACTATACCTTCATTTTCAATAATTCCTTGAGAGAGATAAGGAGCTAATGGAATAAGAGCAGATGTTGGATAACATCCTGGACAGGCAATTAATCTTCCTTTTGAAATGGCTTCTTTATTTATTTCAGGAAGACCGTAAACTGCCTCTTTGCATAAATCATCGTCACTCCTTTTATAAATAGCAGCTTCTTTGGAATATACTTTTTTCCATTCGTCTAAGGACTTATATCTGTAATCAGCTGATAAATCAATAACTTTAACTCCTCTATCTAATAATTTTCTTGTCAATGTTGAAGATATTCCATTTGGTAAGCAAAGCAATGCAACATCTGAATTTTTTGAAATATTATCTACTGAAATATCTTCTATATAAGGATCATTATCTAGATAAATAAAAGGGAAATTATCATTCCACTTTGATCCAGAGGTTTTATTACCTCCTAAAAATGAAATTTTGTATTTTTTATTCTTCTTTAAAAGATTTACCGCTTGAATACCTCCGTAACCAGTAGCACCAACTATTGCAACATTCATTTCTTTGAATTGGCAGACTTTGAGATAGGATTATAAAGTGTTGAATTAAAGGTAACTAAAACACTATTTTTCTATATTGATAGGAATAATGAAAGAAACAAGTCCCAAATCAAATAATGGAACAATTTTGGATATAAATGAATCTTTTAAAATTGAATTTGATCCTATCAGCGATGCGTTGGCAGCTATAAGAAATGGTGAATGCATAATTGTTGTAGATGATGAAAGAAGAGAAAATGAAGGAGATTTAATATGTGCAGCCCAGTTTGCAACTCCACAGCAAATTAATTTTATGGCTACTGAGGGACGTGGCCTTATATGCCTAGCTATGCAAGGTGAAAAGCTTGACTCTTTAGATTTACCATTAATGGTAGATAGAAATACAGATGAAAATCAAACAGCTTTTACGATATCAATTGATGCTGGTCCTGAAAATGGTGTTACTACTGGAATTTCCGCTGAAGACAGGGCAAAGACAATTCAAGTTGCAATAAAACCAAATACAAAACCTGATGATTTAAGGAGGCCAGGACATATTTTTCCATTAAGAGCTAAAAAAGGTGGTGTATTAAAGAGGGCAGGTCATACTGAAGCGGCAGTAGATATTGCGGCGATGTCAGGTCTTTATCCAGCTGGAGTGATTTGTGAAATACAAAATCCTGACGGTTCCATGTCGAGACTACCGCAACTTAAAGAGTATGCAAAACAGTGGGGAATGAAATTAATATCCATAGCTGATTTAATAAGTTATCGATTTCAAACTGAGAGATTTGTATTTAGAAAATCCGACGCTGTTCTTCCAAGTATTTTTGGTAATTTCAAAGCTTATGGATATGTCAATGAACTTGATGGTTCAGAGCACGTTGCGTTAGTTAAACAAAAATCATCAAAATTAAGTGAACCTGTACTAGTAAGAATGCATTCAGAGTGCTTAACTGGCGATGCTTTTGGATCATTACGTTGTGATTGTAGACCTCAATTAGAGGCTGCTTTATCAAGGATAGAAAAAGAGGAAGAGGGAGTTGTTGTCTACTTGAGACAAGAAGGTAGAGGTATTGGTCTTATAAATAAATTAAAAGCTTACAGCTTACAGGATGGTGGATTAGACACTGTAGAAGCTAATGAAAAATTAGGTTTTCCAGCTGATCTCAGAAATTATGGAGTTGGAGCACAGATATTAACCGATCTTGGAATAAAAAAACTAAAATTACTTACAAACAATCCTAGAAAGATTGCTGGATTAGGTGGTTATGGAATAGAAGTAATTGAGAGAGTTCCATTAGTAATTTGTCCAAACGATAATAATGCAGAATATTTGAGTGTAAAAAAAACGAAGCTAGGCCATATGATTGATGAAGATAATCCTAATTCCAGGTATATCGATCCATTTATATCAATTTTTCTTGACGGAAAATATAAATCTATAGATCTAGTTCCTATCAAAAATAAAGTTATTAATTTCTGTAGTGAGCAGAACATTAATATTAAACTAGAAAGTACTCCAAGATTATTAGCCTTTTGGAATAGACCAAAATTAGTTTGGCGAATTTTGCATGATCAAAATAGAACCAATTCAAACATAACAGATGAAGAAATAAAGAATATAGAATTATTTATTCAGTTTTTATCTAATTATGAAAATAGTACAAAGATTGGAATTATTGTTTCTAGAAACATTGAACAAGCATTACACCCAAAAAGTAGCATCAAATTAATCAATACTAAATTTTCAATAAATAATGAAATCTTGTATTCATCTACAAGAAAATTTAATCTAGATAAAGAGACATTTAGTATAGTTTTTGAAGGTTAATTTACTATTTTAAGGTTGCTTTCAGAATTTTTGATCCATTAGTAAGTTTTAGCACTACATCCATATCATCAGTCTTACCAAAAACTGTATGAACTCCATCCAGATGAGGCTGTGGTTCATAAACTATGAAAAACTGACTTCCACCTGTATCCTTTCCTGCATGAGCCATAGAAAGTGAGCCTTTTAGATGTTTATTAGAATTAATTTCACATTTTATATTATATCCAGGCCCACCAGTTCCAGGCATACCTGATGCACCATTACGAGTATTTGGACATCCACCCTGAGCCATAAATCCAGGAATAACTCTGTGAAATGCTAGACCATCATAAAAACCATCACTAATTAGGCTCGTGAAATTTTTAACTGTATTAGGTGCATCGTCAGAGAAAAATTCAATATTAATGTTCCCAACTTCTGTTTCAAATAATGCAGATGTCATGTTTTATTTGTTTAGTAATTAATAAATATTTTAATAGCTAAAGCAACTTTTCAAGGTTTTCCTTAATAGTGTTTATATCAATGCTATCTTTATTACTATTTTTCTCTTCCTCCCAATTTTCAACTTCTAGGTTTTTCTGGGGTGGTGAAATTAATAACCTATCTTCAGCGGTTTTAGGTACAAAATTTTTTTCTACTAGTTTGTATTCATAATCTAATTTAATACAGAAATCTTTTATTTCCTCTATATTAATCATCTCAACCGTTGGCAAAGGAAAATCTTGAGCTTCTAGAAGACCACAATATCTTGTTGCATCATCCTTATCTTCAAACATAAGAACGATGGTCCTTCCTTTAAGTTCGATTGAATGAATTCCTTCCTTATCTGTTCCTGAATTATATAAAAGAACAAATACGTTCATAAGTATCGATTTTACTATTTATATAATATTTGATTAAGAATCAGAAAGTGATAATTCTTGTAATCTTGTATATAAAGCAATTTCTTCATCATTAATATCAGCAGGTATCACTACCAGGATTTCAACATATTGATCACCTACATTATCTTCGAAAGTTAAGCCCCTCCCTTTCAAACGTAACATTCTTCCTGTAGATGATTTTGGTGGTACTTGAAGTGTGACATTTCCATCAAGGGTAGGAACCTCTACTGCACAACCAAGAAGAGCATCATGAGGAAATAACTCTAATTTATACAGAACTCTTAAACCATCAATTCTTAGACCACTTTCCGTTTGAACTTTTAACTGTAGATAATGATCTTTACCTCCTCTTGCAATATTTTCAAGTCTTAATCGCCATCCATCTCCAGCGAATGGAGGTGTATCAACTTCAACTACAGTTTCATCTTCAAGCTCAATTAAAATTGAAGCTCCATTTAAGGCCTCATCAGGGGTTAATTCTATAACTGTTTCAATATCTTGGTGGAGTTTAACTGGTGGCGGCTCTTCTGGAGAGGTTGTAGGGTATTCATAATGATTAAATTCATCATTATTTGTATTTATCGATTCATCCACATATGGTTCTTTTTCATAATCATCGGAATTCTTTGGTGAATATTCATATCCAAATAATGAATCAAGATAATCTTCAAAATCAGGAAAACCAGTCTTAAAATTATTATTTTCGTTAGCACCATGGACATTTTCATCCCCATTATTTTTTCTTACATTAGGATCACTTAGATATTCGTATGCTTCGTTAATTAATTTAAATCTTTCTTCCGCATTAATATCATTTTTATTTAAATCTGGATGCCATTTTCTTGCTTCTCTTCGAAAGGCCTTTTTAAGTTCTTTATCATCGAAATCAGGGGGTAAACCCAAAATCGACAAATAGTCTTTTTTAGAGGAAGTAGTCATTGTCCCATGGATCATCGTCCCTAGAATTACCATACCTCGAATTTTTATAATTTCTATTCATTTGATTATCCCAAGGGTCATCATCCCAATAATCATCAGAAAAGAGTTCATCCTTTAATGATCCAAATGTATTTTTAATACCCTGTAAGGGATTATTATCAGTTTTCTTTTCAGCAGCAAATTTTCTATTTAATCCGAATAATGCTTCTTGTAGAGCACTTACTGATATTTCTAATTCTTGAGGATCATCGTCATCTATATAATCTTCAACATCTTGAATAGCCAATTCAACAGCTCGTTGTTGCCTTTCGGCCCCATAGGGGCCAAATTCTAATGAGGCATCTCTAAGTCTTCTCTCAGCTTGCGCAATCAGAGTTAAAGCACTATTTTTTCTATCAATAACAGCTCTTGTCTTTCTATCTTCATTAGCTTTTGCTTTAGCTTCTTCAATTATCGAATTTATTTCTTGCTCATTTAAATTAGAACCTCCAGAGATTGTAACTGTTTGCTTTCTTCCAGTTGTCCTATCAGTAGCACTTACTTCTAAAAGACCGTTAGCATCAATATCAAATGCCACCTGGACTTGAGGTATCCCTCTTGGAGCAGGAGGTATTCCTGATAGTCTAAATTTACCAAGGGATTTATTTTCAGAGGCTAAAGGCCTTTCTCCTTGCCGTACTTGAACAACGACTGATGATTGATTAGCTTCAGAAGTACTAAAAACATCAGATTGTCTTACTGGTATTGGCGTATTACGAGGGATGAGCACTTTCATAAGACCACCAATAGTTTCTAAGCCTAAAGATAAGGGAGTAACGTCATTTAGTAGTAAATCTTGTAAATCACCACTAATAATTCCAGATTGTATCGCAGCTCCAACTGCTACAACTTCGTCAGGATTAACTGATTGACAAGGATCATTTGGAACAAGGGTCTTCACTAATTGTTGAACCATTGGAATTCTTGTGCTGCCTCCCACAAGAACTACCTCATCAATATCTTCAGCGCTCCACCCAGAATCATCTAAGGCTATTTGCACAGGCTCTAATAATCTATCTAGTAAATCTTGTGATAATGATTCAAATATTTTTCTATCTAAGGTTTCTTCAATATGTAACGGCCCTTCTTTACTTGTTGTGATAAATGGTAAAGATATTTTTGTTTTTTGTAATCCTGACAATTCACATTTAGCTTTTTCAGCGGCCTCAGTTAATCTCTGTAAAGCTTGTCTATCCCTTCTTAGGTCAATATCATTTTTAGCAAGAAATTTTTCTGCTAGCCAATCAACTATTTTTGAATCAAAATTATTTCCACCTAGCTGTGTATCACCACAAGTGGCTTTCACATCAAATACACCATTAGAAATTTTTAATAATGAAACATCAAATGTTCCTCCTCCTAAATCAAAAACCAAAACATTATTAGAAGAACTTTTTTCAAAACCATAAGCTAGAGCAGCAGCAGTAGGTTCATTTAGAATTCTATCTACTTTAATACCAGCTAATATTGCAGAATCCTTTGTAGCTTGCCTTTGAGATTCATTAAAGTAAGCAGGGACAGTAATAACCGCAGAATCAACAGTATCTCCAAGATAAGTTTCAGCATCATTAATTAATTTTCTAATTAATGAGCTCACTAATTCTTCTGGTGCATACTCTCTTTCTGTATTTGGACTAAGAACCCTAACGCTTCCATTGGTATTAGCCTTAACGTTATAAGGAACAGAAATACTATTCTCATCTAATTCATCCCAGTCACTACCAATAAATCGTTTAAGGTTATAAAAGGTATTCTTAGGATTTAGAACAAGTTGTCTTCTCGCTTGGTCTCCTATTACTATTTCCTTGTCTTTTGTAAATCCAACTATTGAAGGTGTAGTTCTAGAACCCTCAGAATTTGCAATAACAATTGGACGTCCAGCTTCTATTACTCCTACTACAGAGTTAGTAGTACCTAAATCAATTCCAACTATTTGCCCCATGATTTTAGATCGCTAAATTAAAGCAAAATTTACTAATAATTTAATTAATTTTTATCTTAGATATTTACATATAATAGTAAAAATCAAATATTTTCAACTTAATTTAAATAAATAAGATTATTTATAACTTGTTAATGAGATTACTATCTATTTTAAAAGATATTTTAAAGACGAAGGTGTTGATGTATTTAACCAAAATAAACTAATATAAAACGGAGAGAGAGGGATTCGAACCCTCGATAAAGTTGCCCCTATACAGCATTTCCAGTGCTGCGCCTTCAACCACTCGGCCACCTCTCCCAAGATAAACATTTTAACCCTTAATCATCCCATTTTAGAGGAAAGTTATTTGAAAAAGACTTTCACAGTCACGATTAAAAATAAGGAAACCGGAAAGGTCTACCAAGAGCAGGTTAATAGTGATGATTATATACTTAAGGAATTTGAAAAGAAAGGTTTCAAACTTGCATTTTCATGTAGAAATGGTTGCTGTACAAGTTGTGCAGTTAAAATTAAATCTGGTACCTTACAACAACCTGAAGCCATGGGTGTATCTCAGGCTTTAAAAAACAAAGGCTATGCACTTCTTTGTGTAGCTAAAGCTACTTCAGATCTTGAGGTAGAAACAACATATGAAGATGAAGTTTACGATTTGCAATTTGGACAATATTTTGGGAGGGGAAATACAAGAGTTGCGCCACCTTGGGAATTTGAGGAAGATTAACTAATATGTTTGAATTAAGTGCAATAGAGGAACTTGCAAATCAAGTAAACTTACCTATCTTGTATGAAATAGCCAAGAATTCCGCTCAAATTGGTAATGAAATTTTAAAAGTAAATTACAATAAAATTCAGAAAATATCATCAAAGGGTAGGAAGGGTGATCTAGTTACAAATGTAGATTTGGAAGTTGAAAATAAAATAAAAGAATATCTAGTAGAAGAGACACCAAACATATCCATAAATGCAGAGGAATCGGGTAAATTAACCAAATCTTCGGATTTAACGTGGTGTATAGACCCATTAGACGGTACAACAAATTATTCCCATGGATATCCTTTTTTTGGGACTTCTATTGGTCTTGTATATAAAAATAAGCCAATTATAGGCGCTATATCGGTACCTTATTTAAATGAACTATATTCAGCATGTATAGGTATAGGCTCATTCTGCAATGATAGTGAACTTAAAGTATCGAATCCCTCTAATCTTTCTGATAGTCTACTTGTAACAGGTTTCTCTTATGACAGATTTGAGACAGAAGATAATAATTATGCTGAATTTTGTTATTTAACACATAAAACTAGAGGTGTTAGAAGAGGAGGTGCAGCAGCAGTTGATCTAGCATTTGTTGCGGCTGGTAAGGTAGATGGATATTGGGAAAGAGGATTGGAGGTATGGGACCTAGCGGCCGGTGCTATTATTGTTAAAGAGGCTGGTGGTATTATTTCTGATTATCCATCAGGCGAATTTAATTTAAGTTCAGGAAGAATTTTAGCTTGTTCTCCCAGCCTTGAGAATGAATTAAAAAATGAACTAGATAAAGTCTCTCCATTTAAAAAAAATCTCTATACCTAAAATTAGTTAAATATTAAAATGACCGATATAAAGGAAATTAAATTAGTCGATGTAAAAAATAACTCAAACATCATAAATAACTTAAATAGTATTTATAAACTATGGGGATATGAAGAGGTTTCACCCTCATTCATAAATACTCTAGAGACCATAAAAGGCCGTGGAGTTATTGACGAAAATCAGGTTGTAGGAATAGTAAGTAATAATTCATTATGTCTTAGGCCAGAAATGACAACATCAATTGTTAAATTGTCATCTACTAGATTAATAAATAAGAAAAGACCTATAAGATTATTTACCAATGGAATGGTTTTTGATAAAAAACAAAATAATAAAAAATCATATAATTTACAAGAAAAATTGCAGAGTGGAATTGAATTAATTGGATATGATACAAAATACCCAGAAATTGAAGTTATTAATATTTTGTTTGATTCAATTGATAATATTAATTTGAAGGATGGTTGTAATTTATTTCTACTAGTAAGCACCACAAAAATAATGGACTTGATACTGAACAAATATAAGAATAATAATTTTGAAGAAATTAAGAAAAGTCTGGTTAATTTTGATCAAGATAATTTATCTAAATTAGGAATAGATGTAGATGATAAATATATTCTTAAAGATCTTTTATTCACACGAGGAGAGCCAATTGCAATATTAAACAAATTAAAAACCATATATGGTACTAGTAAAACGTTAGATGACTTACATTTTTTATTTGAAACATTATCAAAAATATCAAATAAATATGGTGTTAAATTACAACTTGATCCCACTTTTCAACCTCACTTGAATTTGTATGAAGGAATAGTTTTTCAACTTATAGGTGATAATGGTAAAAATAAAAGCGTCATCGCAAAAGGCGGAAGATATGATGAGTTAGTAAGATCATTTAGTCCTAATGAGAAAATATTTAATGGGATTGGATTTACAATTTCAGTAGATATTTTAAGAAATTTAATTAAGGAAGAAAAAACAGATCAAAAGAAGATTTTATTGATGTTTAAAGATTCTTATTTGTTAGAAAAAGGTATGAATGAACAAAAAGTACAACAGAAAAAAGGAAATATTGCTGTCTTACATTTAAATCCATGTGATGACTTGGCTAAAGCCAATAAAATTATGAAAGAAAATAATTGTAGTGAGATTATATGGGTTAAATAAAATCTTTTTTAAAAGGTATTTAACTTTTAAATTCATATATTGTTCGGACAATACTCCTAATTAAACTTGATTAACTAGTTTTTAGGAAATAATATTTAAAATGTTTGATTTTTTTTAAATGGAAAAAGGCGAAATTCGTATTAATACCGAAAATATTTTCCCAATTATCAAGAAGGCAGTATATTCTGACCATGAAATCTTTTTAAGAGAACTTGTTAGTAATGCTGTTGACGCAATTAGTAAAAGAAGAATGGCCTCTATGGCAGGTGATTGCGAGAATGCTGAGGAAGCTCAAGTAAAAATATCTATTGACCGTGAGAATAATAGCTTAATAATTTCTGACAATGGAATTGGAATGAATGGTGAAGAAATTAAGAAGTACATAAACCAAGTAGCATTCTCTAGTGCAGAAGAATTCCTAAAAAAATACAAAAAAGATAATGATGAATTTATAGGCCATTTTGGACTTGGTTTTTATTCAAGTTTTATGGTGGCAGATAGAGTTGATATATTAACTAAATCAGCAATTGGAGAATCAAAAGCATTCAAATGGTCTTGTGATGGATCTCCCAATTTCACTTTAGAGGAGTCACAGAGAGACACTATTGGTACAGATGTGATACTTCACCTACTTGATGAAGAAAAAGAGTTTATTGAACCAGAAAGGATTAAATCATTAATAAAAAAATATTGTGATTTTATGCCAATAGATGTCTTACTAGAAGGTGAGACAATCAATAAGAAAAATCCTCCTTGGAGAAAACAACCTAGTGAATTAAAAGATGAAGATTATATTGAATTGTATAAATACCTTTATCCTTTTCAAGGAGATCCACTGTTATGGATTCATTTAAATACAGATTATCCATATGACATACAAGGGATATTGTATTTCCCTAAATTGTCAGGTAGAGCTGATTGGGAAAAGGGAGAAATTAAACTATTTTGTAATCAAGTATTCGTAAGCGATTCGATTAAAGAGATAGTACCAAAATACCTTTTACCTCTAAGAGGAGTAATTGACTCTACGGATATACCGTTAAATGTTAGTAGAAGCGCATTACAAACAGATAGAAAAGTAAGATCTATATCATCATTTATTTCAAAAAAAATCGCTAATAAACTAAAGGATTTGATTAAAAATTCTCCAGAATTTTATGCCGATATTTGGGATTCTATCTCTGCTTTTATTAAAATTGGTGCTATTGAAGATGAAAAATTTGCTGATTTAGTAGATAACAGTATAATTTTCGAAACAATCATAAATTCTGAAAAAGACGTAACTAAAGATATTGAAAGTAAATCACTTATCAAATCAAATGATAAATATTTCACCACTCTCGAAAATTACAAAGAAAGAAATAATATAACTGATTCTAAAAAAATAATATACTGCTCGGATTCGATTGCTCAATCAAGTGCATTAAATATCTGCTTATCTGATAACAAAGAAGTTATTAAATCAGATCCCTTAATTGATGCACAATTTCTTCCTTGGTTAGAAAGTAAAAACGAAGATTATCAGTTCCAAAGAGTTGATTCCGAAATAAATGAACTAGAAGATAAAGAATCTAATGAAATTGTAGATAAGGATGGCAAATCAAATTCAGAAAATCTTAGAGATACGATTGTAAAAGCACTTAACAATGAGAAAGTAACAGTAAAAGTTCAATCACTTTCAAGTAAAGGTGCTCCACCAGCGATGATCTTACTTCCGGAACAAATGAGAAGAATTAATGATATGGGTGCTTACATGGAACAAAAGATGCCTGGCTTACCTGAATATCATGTGCTTTTAATCAACAAAGAACATCCTCTTATTGTTGGTCTTAATAAAATTACAGGCAATAAAATAATTATTGATAAAAAAGATCCTGTAGAAAATCCATTGGTATCTAAAATTGCAAATCATGTTTACGATATGGCTAAACTATCTGTAGGTGGATTAGATCAAGAACAGATTATTAATTTACAAAATAACAATGCCGAATTAATTTCAGAATTGCTTAATTCAACAAAATGAGTCGTGTGTTAAAATTTTTAAAGATATAACTCAAAAAATATGTCAAGAGTTTGTGAACTGACTGGTGCAAAAGCTAATAATGGGATGGCTGTTAGTCACTCACATATTCGTACAAAGAAATTGCAACAAGTTAATCTCCAAAAAAGAAGACTTTGGTGGGAAGAAGGCAAAAAATGGGTAAATATAAAAATTAGTACCAAAGCACTAAAATCTATACAAAAAGTAGGTTTAGACAAATTTGCTAAATCAAATGGAGTTGATTTAAAAAAATTCTAAATTTGATGAGAAATTTAGTTGTAAGTATATTAATTTCATTTTTTCTATTATCTAATTGTAATTTAGCCTTAGCTTTTGACTTTGCTCCTGAAGTCGGTGACTTAGCTCCAAATTTTCACCTGGAAGGTTTTAATAAAAACATACAAGCAAAAACAATTTGGGAATTAAATGATTTTCAAGGTAAGTGGCTTGTCGTTTACTTTTATCCAAAGGATTTTACAGCAGGTTGCACTCTTGAAGCAAAAGGTTTTTCGGAATTAAAAAAAGATTTTTCAAAATATAATGCCGAAATTGTTGGAATTAGTGCTGATAATAAAGATTCTCATGAAAGTTTCTGCAGCGAGAAATCCATAAACTACACTTTATTATCTGACCCTGGCGGAGTTATTAGTGCTAAATATGGTTCCTGGATTCCCCCATTCTCAGATAGAAATACTTTTTTAATTTCTCCAGATGGGAAAATTTCTTATAGATGGATAAGTGTTTTACCCTTGAATCATGCCAAAGAAGTACTTAATGTACTAAAGAAAAAAATATAAATTTTGCACGAACTTTCATTTGGAACTTGGTTAATTCACATTTCTTCGGTCATTGAATGGATATTTACCATCTTTGTTATATACAAAATTTCTACATATAAAGAATACAATTTATTTTTTTGGTTAAGCATCGCTATGGTCCCAAACTTAATAGGCGCTATGTGCGCTATTACTTGGCATATCTATGATAATCAAGATGTATTGTATGGATTAGTAACGCTTCAAGGGATATTTACATTTATTGGTAATTCAACATTAGCTCTCGCATCATTCACTATTTTTAAAAAAGGAAGAGACTTATGAATGATTTATTTTTAAAATTTATAGAAAAATTAGGTTCCATTGATAACACATTATTATTCGCAGTATCAATAATTCCATATGCAATATTTTTGTTTTACTTATATAAAATCAAATCTGTTAATATTTTTGTAAAAACAGGATTTTCCTTTACTGTTTTATTCGTATTCATAACTATATTGGTATCTATCTTCACACTAGATTACTATGATAAAACCCTTGTTGAGGTTGACTTCCTGCATGGCTTTGCAGAATCCTTCCTAACTCTAAGTGATTTTGTTATTTTGTTTGGATTTATAAAGTTGTTAAATACCTTAGAAGTAAACAACTCTTAAGACCTTTTACAATTTTGTGTTTTTTAGGTAAAAGTATTAGAGAATATATGAAAATAACGATTTTTTATGTTTACTACATTATTTGCAGCTGCAGATCCAGCAACTTTTTCTTGGTCCCCAAAGTGTGCCGTCGTAATGATTGCATGTAATGTTTTTGCTTATGCAATTGCTAGAGCAACAATAAGAAAACCTAATGAAGGTTTTGAAATACCTAATTCAAAATTCTACGGTGGTTTAAGTCACGCATCAGTTGTAGGTGCTAATTGCCTAGGTCATATTTTCGGAATTGGAGCAATCTTAGGATTAGCCTCACGTGGTGTTTTATAAAAATTTATTTATTAAATTTTTAATTGTCTAACTTAAATTTTTTAACAATTTTATCTGCCATCTGATCAGGCATAAGTCCTAATTTTTCTTTACTCTGATCAGGTGAAGCATGATCAACTAAAACATCAGGTATACCTATTCTGTATACTGGAATATTTATTTCATTATCGTTTAATAATTCAACTATTGCGGAACCAAATCCACCTATTAGTGTTCCTTCTTCGATAGTTACAACTTTTTGAATCCTACTTGCTAAAGGCATAATAAGATTTTTATCGAGAGGTTTCACAAATCTTGCATTAATAAGAGATGCATGAATGTTCATATTTTTTAGAATCTTTGCTGTTTCGATAGCTGATGCGACCATTGAACCATAAGCAATAATTAAAATATCCTCCCCTTCTTCAAGTATTTCTGCTTCGCCTATATTTAAAGGTTCCCAACCCTCATCCATTACAGCCACTCCTAACCCAGAGCCTCTGGGTATTCTTAGTGCTGTAGGACCGTTATGGTTTATTGAAGTTATTAACATTCTCTGTAATTCAGACTCATCTTTTGGGGCCATCAATACAAAATTAGGTATAGATCTCATATAACTGATATCGTACTGACCTTGGTGAGTAGGACCGTCAGCTCCAACTATCCCAGCTCTATCAAGTACGAATGATACAGGTAAATTTTGTATCCCTACATCATGAATTAATTGATCGAAAGCACGTTGAAGAAAAGTACTATAAATAGCTACAACAGGTTTAAGACCATCGCACGACATTCCAGCCGCAAGAGTAACTGCATGTTGTTCTGCTATTCCTACATCGATATATTGGTCTGGAATATTTCTTTGCAATATATCTAAACCAGTACCTGTAGCCATTGCAGCTGTAATACCAACGACTTTGCTATCTTGTTCACATATTTTCAATAAGGTTTGACCAAATATTTTACTATAACTAACAGGCTTAGGTTTCTTTGATGGAATAGATTTCCCAGTAGTCAGATCAAATGCAGACTGTGCATGATATCCTACCTGGTCAGCTTCTGCATATGGATAACCCTTTCCTTTTGTTGTGACAACATGAACAAGTACAGGTTTTTTAAGTTTATGAGCAGCGTTAAAAGTATTAACTAAATTTCCAATATCATGACCGTCAATTGGACCCATATATGTAAAGCCAAGTTCTTCAAATACAGCACCAACCTTAGGCACAGCCAATCGTCTAACGCTTCCTTTAATATTTTTCAATTCTTCTGGTATATCCTTACCAATTAAGGGAAAATTTTTTACACTTTCTTGAACACTATCGGATAAAAATTGCAATGGCGGACTAACTCTTACCTTATTTAAGTAAGATGAAAGGGCTCCAACTGGAGGTGAAATAGACATATCATTATCGTTTAATACAACAACTAAGGGAGTATTTGGTAAGTGTCCTGCATGATTTATAGCTTCTAATGCCATTCCTCCAGTTAATGCTCCATCTCCAATAACAGCAACACATTTATAATTCTCACCTTTTCTGTCTCTTGCTATTGCCATTCCTAAAGCAGCAGAAATAGAAGTGCTTGCATGTCCAGCACCAAAATGATCAAATTTACTTTCACTTCTTTTTAGATATCCAGCTACTCCATTTTGTTGTCTAAGGGAATCAAATTGACTGAAACGTCCTGTTATTAATTTATGAGGATAACCTTGATGTCCAACATCCCAAACAACTTTGTCGAAATCAAGATCAAGAGTTTGATATAAAGCCAATGTAAGCTCAACTACACCTAAACCAGGACCAAGATGTCCACCGCTAGTAGATACTAC
The DNA here is from genome assembly GCF_017696055.1 of Prochlorococcus marinus XMU1406. Taxonomy (NCBI): domain Bacteria; kingdom Bacillati; phylum Cyanobacteriota; class Cyanophyceae; order Synechococcales; family Prochlorococcaceae; genus Prochlorococcus; species Prochlorococcus marinus. The sequence continues at coordinate 798,148 of NZ_JAAORG010000001.1, read as the reverse complement.
TTGAAGGTGCCTTTCTCTAATTTGACAAGCAATTTCCTCTAATTGTGAAACTGTTAAGCCATGAAGTTGATTTGGATGACTTAACTCACTTAAAAGCATTTAACAAAAATTGGTATCTATCTAATCTAAAACGTCGAGGTGCAAAATGAGTATTTTTTTGGAAATAGATCATGTAATGTTTTATTAGATTAATAATTAATGCTAAAAATATATATATGAATGATTATTTTGAAAAAATACTTCAAGCTGAAGTCTATGAAGTAGCAAAAAAAACGCCCCTAGAAAAAGCTCATAATTTAAGTAATACACTTAATAATGAAGTTTTTCTAAAAAGAGAAGATCTTCAAGATGTATTTTCATTCAAAATAAGAGGTGCATATAACAAAATGAGTAAGCTCACCAATTCTCAGCTTTCTCAGGGAGTAATTACTTCAAGTGCTGGTAATCATGCTCAAGGTGTTGCTCTTAGTGCTCTCAAGCTAAATTGCCAAGCGACAATATTAATGCCCATTACAACACCTCTGGTAAAAGTTAATGCTGTGAAAAAGTTAAAAGCAAAAGTTATATTATTTGGTGATAATTATGATGAAACTTACAAAGAAGCAATAAGGATTAGCGAAGAAAGAAATTTATGTTTTATTCATCCTTTTGATGATCCAGATGTAATAGCAGGACAAGGAACTATAGCTATTGAACTAGAACAGCAACTAAAGGAAAAACCCTATGCAATTTATATTGCTGTTGGTGGTGGAGGATTGATATCAGGAATATCCTTATATATTAAAAAAATATGGCCTGAAGTAAAAATAATTGGGGTAGAGCCTGAAGATGCAAACGCTATGACAAAGTCTTTGGAAGAATCAAAAATTGTGGAATTATCTTCTGTTGGTCAATTTGCAGATGGAGTGGCGGTTAAAAAAATTGGTAAAAATACTTTTGATATTGGCAGAAAATATATAGATAAGATGATTACCGTTAATACTGATGAAATATGTGCAGCTATAAAAGATGTTTTTGAGGATACCAGATCAATACTAGAGCCCGCAGGAGCATTATCAATTGCAGGGATGAAAAAAGATATTTTAAATTTGAATCATTCAAATAGAAAAATGGTTGCGATTGCATGTGGTGCAAATATGAATTTTGAGCGGCTTAGATTTGTCGCAGAAAGAGCAGAACTTGGTGAGTGTAAAGAAGTAATGATGGCTGTTGAAATTCCCGAACGTGCTGGAAGTTTAATTGATTTTTGTAAGTTACTTGATAATAGAAATTTAACTGAATTTAGCTACAGGATGTCCAATTCTAAGAATGCCCAGATCTTTGTAGGAGTTCAAGTCTATGGATTAAATGATAAAAAAAATCTTATAAATTTATTTAGAAATTCGGAGTACTCATTTATTGACATAAGTGATGATGAATTATCTAAAAATCATCTAAGACATATGGTAGGTGGAAGATTACCAAAGAATTTTAAAGAGATGGATAATAAAAACTTTGTTGAGCTTTTATACAGATTTGAGTTTCCTGAAAGGCCTGGCGCATTAATAAACTTCTTAAATAATATGAAATCTAATTGGTCAATAAGCGTATTTCACTATAGGAATTATGGAGCTGATGTTGGGAAAATTGTTATTGGAGTTTTAATCGATAAAAATGAGATTTTCGAGTGGAATAAATTTGTAAGAATTCTAGGCTATAAATTTTGGGATGAGACTCAAAACGATACATATAGATTATTCCTTGGTGCATCAGATTAAATTTAAGGTAAATTAGGAAAGATTTCGGTAATTAAAATCAATCAATCTGATCTAAATACCACGCCAATATCTGATATAGATCTTGTTACTAAAGTTGAAGCTGTTCTATATTTGAAAGGCAGACCAATAACAAAAAAGGATCTTTCAGAAATTACTAATTCTGATATAAACTTAATAAATGATGCAATTAAAGATCTAAAAAATAAATACTCTAATCCCAACTCAGCTATTGAATTAAATGCAGTTAATAACAGTTTTTCTCTCGAACTAAAATCTAGTCTTAATGAATTCGTCGATGATTTACTTCCTTCTGATTTGAAAACATCAGAATTAAGGACATTGGCTACTATTGCGATCAAAAAAAAGATCCTACAGTCGGATCTTATACTTCTTAGAGGTTCAGGTGCTTATGATCATATTAAAGAATTATTAGAAAAGAAATTTATCGTCAAACGAAAGCAAAAAGATGGTAGATCATATTGGTTATCATTATCAGAAAAGTTTTTTCAAACTTTTGCTGTAAGTAATGAATATCTCTCAAATATAGGAAGCAGTAATAATAAGCAGCAATAATAAGTAAATGTTAGGATATATTAAATTAGGAAAAAATAATGTTATCTGAGATTTTTGCAGTTCTGGGCCAAACTTTATCAATTTATTCTTTCATATTGATAATTAGAATTTTACTTACATGGTTTCCAGGGATTGATTGGAGTAACGGTGTTTTATCTGCATTAACTTCTATCACAGATCCTTATCTAAACATTTTTAGAGGTATTATCCCTCCAATAGGTGGATTTGATATTTCATCCTTATTAGCTTTTTTACTTTTAAATGTTATACAAAATTTAATTACAAATCTCCAGTATGCAAGCTTAGGTTATAGCTGAACTTACCTATCATCTCCAGAACCTCTTATCTTTCCTTTAGCAGCTCTTAATTTTAATTTTTCAAGGTTTTGTAATGCAACATCCTCTAAATTGAAATTTAATTCTGTACAAAGATTTGATATGTACCACAAAACATCTCCTAACTCTTTTTTAATACCTAATTTTGATTCGTTATCAAATATTCCATTTTTATCTCTTATGACCTTTTTCACTTTTTCTGCCACCTCACCAGCCTCTCCAACTAAACCAAGAGTTGGATAAATAATATTTGAGCCTAAATCTGGATATTGTGCTGTTTCTCTAGCTTTTTTCTGATAAGTTTTAAAATCCATGACTTAAATAACTAACTTTGGGTATGGTAAATTTATTTATATCTAGCAATATTATCTATATATGTCGAATATTGATTTAAAAAGAAGAACAAAAATAGTAGCAACTATTGGACCTGCAACTCAATCTGAAGAGATAATTACAAATTTAATTAAAGCTGGAGTAACAACATTCAGATTAAATTTCTCACATGGAGATCATAAAGATCATGCTGAGAGAATAAAAACCATAAGGGAAGTATCAAAAAAGTTAGATATAGATATTGGAATATTGCAAGATCTTCAAGGACCTAAAATACGATTAGGGCGCTTTAAAGAAGGGCCAGTAAAAGTTAAAAAAGGCGATAAATTCACACTGACATCAAATGAAGTTGAATGTACAAATACTGTGGCAAATGTAACCTATGACAAACTTTCTCAAGAAGTTAGCGAAGGGAAAAGAATACTTTTAGATGATGGAAAAATAGAAATGATTGTAGAAAAAGTTGATAAAAAAGCTAATAATTTGGAGTGTATTGTAACTGTAGGAGGGGTTCTTTCAAACAATAAAGGTGTAAATTTTCCAGATGTTCAATTATCAGTAAAAGCATTAACAGAAAAAGATAAAGAGGATTTAAAATTCGGTTTATCTGAAGGAGTTGATTGGATAGCACTAAGTTTCGTAAGAAATCCATCCGATATAAATGAGATAAAAGATTTAATAAACAAAAATGGGCATTCAACTCCTGTAGTAGCAAAAATAGAAAAATTTGAAGCAATTGATCAGATCGATTCAGTATTACCCTTATGTGATGGGGTTATGGTTGCAAGAGGTGATTTGGGAGTAGAAATGCCTGCTGAAGAAGTTCCTCTTTTACAAAAGGAATTAATAAGAAAAGCTAATACATTAGGTATCCCAATAATTACAGCGACTCAAATGCTTGATTCTATGGCTTCTAACCCAAGACCAACTAGGGCTGAAGTTAGTGATGTTGCAAATGCAATTCTGGATGGTACAGATGCTGTAATGCTTTCAAACGAAACTGCAGTTGGCGATTATCCTGTAGAGGCAGTTGAAACGATGGCAACCATAGCAAGAAGAATTGAAAGGGATTATCCACTTAAGGCTATTGAAAGCCACTTACCCAGCACGATCCCAAATGCTATTAGTGCAGCAGTAAGTAATATAGCTAGACAACTTGATGCAGGAGCTATAATCCCTTTAACTAAATCAGGTTCTACTGCTCGAAATGTAAGTAAGTTCAGACCACCAACACCTATCTTGGCAACTACTACAGAGAGGAGTGTAGCGAGAAGATTGCAACTTGTTTGGGGAGTTACTCCCATAGTAGTTAAAAATGATGAAAGAACTGCAAAAACTTTTAGTTTAGCAATGCAAATTGCTCAAGAAATGGGGATCTTAAATCAAGGAGATTTAGTTGTTCAAACTGCAGGCACATTAACTGGCATTAGCGGCTCGACAGATTTAATAAAAGTCGGTTTAGTAAGAAAGATTGTATCAAGAGGAATTTCAATAGGGGAAATCGGAGTTACAGGTAAAGCAAGAATAATAAAAAATAATCTTGATATGTCCTTAATTTGTCCAGGAGAAATATTATTTGTTCCCGAGGAATTAATGAAAAATATTCCACTTAGTAAAAATATTGCGGGCATTGTTACGAACCAAAATGTAAATGATGTTTATGGTTTGTTTAATAAAAATAATAAAAAAATTTCTACAATTTGTAATTTAGAAAATATGGATAATCATCAAATTAGCAATGGCGACCTTGTTACACTGCAGCTAAATGAAGGTGTTATATACATGGGGCAAATTGAAGATGAGGATTCAATAGATAAATATAAATATGTCTAGGAATATCTCAATAAAAGAAGCCTTAGGCATGGCCACAAAAACCTTGGTTTCGAACAAATTGAGAAGTTCGTTAACAATGCTTGGGATTATTATAGGAAATGCATCAGTTATTACACTTGTTGGACTTGGAAGAGGTGCTCAAACATTAGCAAAAAACCAATTAAGTAATTTAGGTGCAAATGTTTTATTCATTGTTCCTGGAAATAATGATACAAGAAGAAGAGGTATTTCATTTCCTAAAAACCTAGTTTTAGAAGATGCATTAGCAATAAGCAATCAAGTCCCAACAGTTAAAAAAGTTGCTCCTCAAATCTCTGCTAACGAAATAGTACAATCAAATTCTAAAAGCCTTAATATTTCAATTGCTGGAGTTACTCCAGAATTTCTTGAAGTAAGAAGCTTTGAAGTAGATAAGGGAAGATTTTTATCAAAAAGTGATGTTAATAGTGCAAGAAGTTATGTTGTAATAGGTCCTGATCTTAAAGACGAATTTTTCAAAGATAAATCTTCATCACTTGGAAAAAATATCAGAATTAAAGACCACACTTATGAAATTATCGGAATATTAAAACCAAAAGGTGCTGTATTTGGAAGTAATCAAGACAAAAATGCTTATATTCCATTAACCACCATGGTCAATAGGATTACAGGGAAGGACCCAACATATGGAGTAAGTTTAAGCTTCATTAGTGTTGAAGCGATAAATAAAAATGCAACTAGTGCCGCTAAATTTCAGATTACTAACTTATTAAGGCAAAGACATAAAATAATCAGAGATGATGACTTTGCGGTTAGATCACAAGAAGATGCATTAAATATAGTAACCAACATAACAAGTGGACTAACGTTTTTATTGGCTGGTATTGGGGCAGTATCTTTAGTTGTTGGAGGCATAGGAATCATGAATATTATGCTAGTTTCTGTAAGCGAAAGGACTGAAGAGATTGGACTTAGAAAAGCAATAGGAGCTAAACAATCAGATATATTAATTCAATTTTTAATTGAGGCATTGATTTTATCTACAATTGGAGGATTAATTGGAACAACAACGGGATTATCAGGTGTTTTTCTTTTATCTCTGATAACACCACTTCCTGCATCAGTAGGAATTACAACTACTTTTTCCACCATGATCATTTCAGGATCAATAGGCTTAATCTTTGGCGTTTTACCTGCAAAAAGAGCTTCTAAATTAGATCCAATTGTTGCATTGAGAAGTTTATAAATAGAACTTATAATGATGCTCAATTTTTATAAATTAATTGAGATACTGGTGAGTCTTCAATTACTAGTAATAACATCAATGATATCTGTTTATATTCCACTACCCTTTATCTATAATTCTAGTAATAACTTTGAGTTGCCTATCACATGGCAAATTCCAACCATAATTATATTAACACTTATATTTCATAAAAAAGTTGTTTTCAGAGCATTTTTTATATATATAATTCTGGGTTTATTTATAATTCCTGTTTTTCATCAAGGAGGTTCAATAGGTTATTTGCTAACTCCAAATTTTGGCTATTTATTAGGTTTATATCCATTAATCAAAATAATTGATAATTTAAATAATAGAAATAAAATTAAAGTTGGAAACTTTTTAAAAAATGGATTTTTAGCAATAGGTGCTATGCATTTAACTGGAATATTTTACAACTTCATACAAATTATATTCTACAGTCAATTAAATATATTTTTATATAATTTAGGGAAATACTCATTAGGTAAGATTGGATATCATTTTTTAATGCTTTTTCCACTTTTATTACTTATTAAACCTATAGAACGTTTAAAACGTAGTAAATAATGATTAATAAAATACAAACAAAAATATATTTTTTATCTCTAAGTATTTTTATTGTTCTAATAGATCAATTGACGAAATATTTAATGCTTTATTATAAAAAATTATTTATTAATAAAGATCTTCTTTTATTCAAATTAGACTTTGTAAAAAATTACGGGGCAGCATTTAACATATTTAGTGGTAGTAGAATATTTTTATCTTTAATAAGTATTTTGTTTTCAATATTACTTATTTATTTAATATTTAGGAAAAATACTTTAAACGCATTCGATCTATATTCTTACAGCTTTATACTTGGGGGAACTATTGGTAATGGTATAGATAGGATATATAAAGGTTTTGTGGTTGATTTTATAAATTTAAATTTTATAAATTTTCCAGTCTTTAATATTGCTGATATATCTATTAATATTGGGTTCATTTTTTTACTGTATAACATTTTTAAAAATAATCGTTAAAATGAATTACTTGAAATTAAAGTATATAAAATATATATTATTAATATTATTTTTATATATTTTATTTTCGATATTTATAAGAATAGTAAATATTTATACCCTTATATTTTTAATAGTAATTATTTATATTTTTTATAATATTGATAAAAAATTATTCAAAAAAATAGTTTATAAAGTTATATATAAAAATAAAAAAAATACACTTTCATTCAAAAATACATATGGTGCTGCCAAGATAAGTTTGGAAGGGGTAGATAAAATTAATAAAAAAATTAACGATAAAGTAAAAGTTGAACTTTTAAATTACCAAAAAAACAAACTAGAATCTCAATTAAAAACAGGAGATTATAAAGTTACTCTTTTTGGAGCAGGTTCCTCAGGAAAAACATCTATTGCAAGATCTTTATTAAAAAATATTGTCGGACAAACTTCCGCAAAAATAGGTACAACAAAGCAAATTAATAGCTATAAAATTCGCATCCCAATTTTAAAAAGAAACATTAATATAGTTGATACTCCGGGTTTATTCGAACCATCTAAATTAGGAGAAGAAAGAGAAAAAGCAACAATTATACAAGCATCAAATTCCGACTTAGTTCTCTTTGTGTTAGATCAGGACATAAATAAATACGAAAACTATTTAATTAAAGAATTATTAAAATTAAGAAAAAAAATTATAATAGTTCTAAATAAATGTGATTTGAGGTCTAAAGATGAAAATAACCTCATCAAAGAAAATATAATTTCTATAACTTCCGCTAGAAAAAATAAAATTTCTGTTGTTCAAACAATTGCTGTACCTCAACAATATTCCTTTATTAAATCAGATGCTTTAGATTTAGTTCCAGAGGTAGGAAGTTTATTTAGAGAAATAATTGAAACGCTCGATAATAATGGTGAAGAGTTATTGGCGGATAATATTCTTTTTCGCTCAAATAAATTAGGTATTAAAAGTAAAAAGTTCGTGCAAGAACAAAGATATTTAATGTCAAATAAAGTTATTAATAAATATATGTGGATAACAGGAGGGGTAATACTAGTTAATCCATTACCAGCTGTTGATTTCCTTACTACTACCTCCGTAAACCTTCAAATGATAATGGAATTATCAAAAATATATGAAATAAAGCTTACAAAAAAAGATGCAAAAGATTTAGCGACTTCATTGCTAAGCGCATTGGCTAAACAAGGAATCCTAAAAGGGGGTCTCGCCATTCTTTCTCCTGCTTTAGCTACAAGCCTGACTAAAATTATATTATCTAAATCTATACAATCAGTTACAGCAGGCTGGTTAATAAGAATAGTAGGACTAAGTTTGATTGAATATTTTAAAAATGGGCAAGATTGGGGAGATGGAGGAATCCAAGAAGTAGTAGATAAGATCTATAGAATAAGTAAGAGAGAGGACATTTTAAATAACTTCGTAAGAGAAGCTATTTCAAAAATTGAAATGAAAAAGTATTTTAAATCAAATAAAAGTTTGCCTCCATTTACTATGTAAAATTGGATAATTGATCATTTAGATAAGTTCTGAAATCAAAGATAGTTATTAAGAGTAAATAAGCAATACAAATAGCTATAGATATAAACCCTGTTACTATTGCAATAATTTTTGGTCTACCCATATTCATAAGTTAGGCATCTAAAAGTCTCAAAAGTTCTTTAATATGAGATTCCTTTGTATTGTAATTTCCCATGACAACCCTTAAAAAATATCTACCTTTAAATTTAGGTCTAGAAAGCATAAAATTATTGTTAATTAGTTCATTAACTTTAGTTTGAGTCCATGTATCAGAGTCTTCTGGCTCAAGTTTCTTTGGTATAAATGAAACAATATGAAGAGGACCTGAATATATATCAAATTTATTCTTACTAATATTTTTTATAAAAAAATCTTTTCTTTTAATTGATGATTTTAATATATTTTCTATTCCATTCAGACCTAAAAAACGTAACCCAAGCCATAATTTGATAACCTCTGCAGGTCTAGAACCTTGTATGCCAATTTCTCCTCTATTTATAATATTTTCTTTAGATGATATATATGGTAGTCCAGTATTAAAAGTATTTTCTAAAGTACTCATATTTGAAACCAACAACAAAGATGATGTCTTAGTAATGCCTATGATTTTTTGCGGATTTATCGTTATCGAATTAGCCTGATTAATATTATTTAGACCTTTTATTGGAATAGAGGTTACAGCAAAAATGCCTCCAATAGAGCCATCTATATGAAGCCATATATTTCTTTCTTTGCATATTTCACTTATTTCTTTAATAGGATCAATGGCTCCCCTCACAGTTGTCCCAAGGGTGGCAACAATAGCAAATATTTTTTTATTTTTTATTGTACATTTATCTAAAGACTTTCTGAGATAGTTTATGTCCATTCTACCTTGATTATCAGTTTTAATCCTGACAAGATTGGTAGTATCAAGACCCATTACTCTTATACATTTAACGAAGGAAGAATGAGCATCTTCACTAACAAGTAATACAGAATTAGGATTTGTAGCTAATCCAGCATTATTTCTAGCTGCTATAAGGGCATTAAGATTACTTAATGTACCTCCGCTAGCAGCTATACCTCCTGAGAGATCATTAAACCCTATTTTCTTGGCAAACCATTTGCATAATGATTCCTCAAGCAAAGTTACACTTGGTGATAACTCGTAAGCGAGAAGATTATTATTTAAACCAGCAGCAATTAAATCTCCCAAAATAGAGAAAATTAAAGGTGGGGGATCAAGGTGAGCTAGTGAACCAGGATGAACGGGATTAAATGAATTATTCAAAAGAGATTCAATCTCAGAAAACAAATCTTCTTCAGAGTTGCCATCTTCTGCAGGCATAATGCACTTGAAATTATCATCAAAAGGTAAAGGACCATTTTTATCAGCTTTAGAGAACCAGTCACAAAGAGTTTTACTTGCTCTATTAAGAAGAGTAATCAATTTGTCATTAGTCCCTAAATATGAGGGGAAATATATATCTTTATTATTAATTAAATCTTCAGCCATCAGATAAGATATCTATTAATAATTCTATTCTCAATATTTGTAAATGAGATATATTTTTGAAAATGGAAATAGTAATAAAGATCAACAAAAAAAAACAAATAATTCGAATTACACTTTGTGGATGAAGTCAATATTAAGAAGATCAAAAGAAATTGGAAAAGTTGAGCTACCAATCTGTTCAATAATTTTAGATGAGAGAGGAAGATGTATCGGGAGAGGGGTTAACAGGAGGAATATAAATAAAGACCCATTAGGTCATGCTGAGATAATGGCACTTAGGCAGGCATCACTAATAAAAAATGATTGGAGATTTAATGAATGTACGATTATCACAAATCTAGAACCATGTACTATGTGTTCCTCTGCTCTTATTCAAGCGCGGATGGGTAAAGTTATTTTCGGAGCTTACGATAAGAAAAGAGGTGGATTGGGAGGCTCAATCGACCTATCAAAACATGAAAGTGCTCATCACAAAATGGAAATTGTAGGAGGTATTTTAGAAGACGAATGCAGTCAAATTTTACAGCTATGGTTTAAAAAGTTGAGGACTCAAAAATAGAATATTTTTTTAACTCAGTATCAAATAGGTTTAATAATCTATCAACATTCTCCTCACTTGAGTTAAAACCCATTAATCCTATGCGCCATACCTTACCAGACAATTCTCCAAGTCCATTTCCTATTTCTATTCCAAAGTTTCTTAAAAGATGATTTCTAAAACCATCTCCATCAACTGCTGGAGGTATTTTAACTGTGGTTAAAGTTGGCAATCTATAATCCTCTGATACATGTAATTCCATTCCAAGACTTTCTAACCCATTCCACAGTTTCTTTGCATTAGTGTTATGTCTATTCCAAACATTTTCTAAGCCCTCATTCGCAATTAATCGTAAACCTTCACGAATAGCAAAATTCATATTTACAGGGGCAGTATGATGGTAAACGCGATCAGAACCCCAATATTTATTTAATAGAGATAAATCTAAATACCAGTTAGGTACTTTTGTTTTTCTTGAACTTAGTTTTTCTTCAGCTCTATTATTCATCGTAAAAGGGCTCAATCCTGGAGGACAACTTAATCCCTTTTGACTACAACTGTATGCTAGATCAATTTTCCATTCGTCAATCAATAGTTCTAGAGCTCCAAGAGAAGTAACTGCATCAACTAAAAACAAGCAGTTATTTTTTCTACATACATCCCCAATACCATCAAGAGGTTGTAAAACACCACTTGATGTTTCAGCATGGACAATAGCAAAAATTGCTGGTTTTTTAGTTTCTATTTCATACTTGATTTCTTCATAAGAAAAGGATTCTCCCCAAGGTTTTTCAATAACAGATACATCTGCTTTATATCTTGTTGCCATATCAACAAGTCTGTCTCCAAAATATCCTTTTTTAGCGATAAGAATTTTTTCTCCTTCCTCTATAAAATTAGCTATTGATGCTTCCATAGCTGCACTACCAGTACCACTCATTGGAAGAGTCAGACGATTATTACATTGCCAGGTATATCTTAGAAGTTGTTGAACATCAGACATCAATGAAATATATGCTTCATCTAAGTGACCAATAGGATTCAAAGAAAGAGCGCTTAAGACTTCTGGATGCGCGTTTGAAGGACCAGGACCTAATAAAAGTCTAGAGGGAACATAAGTCTTTGAGAAATGAGATAAATTCTCTTCATTTAAAGCCGAAATAAGTTTTGCTTCTGTCAAAGCATTACATTCAATTACTTTTAAATTAAACTAATATCTCCACATAAGCGATATTTATTTAAAGAAATTCATTCAATTTAAATATTTAAGTAAACAATTATTAAACTTATGACTTGAAACACTAAAAGAAGACATCAAGTCTTAAAAAAAGTTACCGTTGATACATAACAAGAATCATCAAGTTATTAATTTCATAGAAGGTATTAAAAAATTATGTCTAAATCTCCTCAAGATGTTTTAAGTCAAATTAAAGACGAAGGAATTGAACTCATCGATTTAAAATTCACTGATATTCATGGAAAATGGCAACATTTAACTCTTACATCAGACATGATAGAGGAGGATTCTTTTACAGAAGGTTTGGCATTTGATGGCTCATCAATAAGAGGTTGGAAAGCAATTAATGCCTCGGATATGTCAATGGTGCCCGATGCAAGTACAGCTTGGATAGATCCTTTTTATAAACACAAAACTCTAAGTATGATTTGCTCTATTCAAGAGCCAAGAAGCGGAGAACCTTATGATAGGTGTCCAAGAGCTCTAGCTCAAAAGGCATTAAAATATTTAGACTCGACTGGTATAGCCGATACTGCATTTTTTGGGCCAGAACCAGAATTCTTTTTATTTGATGATGTTAGATATGACTCTAAAGAAGGAGGTTGCTTTTATAGTGTAGATACTATTGAAGCCCCATGGAATACAGGGAGAATTGAAGAAGGGGGAAACTTAGGATACAAAATACAATATAAAGAAGGATATTTTCCGGTAGCTCCAAATGATACTGCGCAAGATATCAGATCTGAGATGCTTCTTCTTATGGGTGAATTAGGTATCCCCACAGAAAAACATCACCATGAAGTTGCTGGTGCCGGCCAACACGAGCTAGGAATGAAATTTGATTCGTTAATAAATGCTGCTGATAACGTTATGACTTATAAATACGTTGTCAGAAATGTTGCAAAAAAATATGGAAAAACAGCAACATTTATGCCCAAACCTGTTTTTAACGACAACGGAACAGGAATGCATGTTCATCAAAGTTTATGGAAGAGTGGACAGCCACTATTCTTTGGTGAAGGATCATATGCAAATTTATCTCAAACAGCAAGATGGTACATCGGAGGCATACTTAAACATGCTCCATCATTCTTAGCATTTACTAACCCAACTACTAATAGTTATAAACGATTGGTTCCAGGATTCGAAGCACCTGTGAATCTAGTTTATTCTGAGGGTAATAGATCAGCTGCGGTAAGAATTCCTTTAACAGGTCCAAGCCCTAAAGCTAAAAGATTAGAATTCAGATCAGGTGACGCACTTGCAAATCCTTACTTAGCATTCTCTGTAATGATGCTTGCTGGTATTGATGGAATTAAAAATCAAATTGATCCTGGTGATGGAGTAGATGTAGATTTATTTGAACTTCCAGCTGATGAACTTGCAAAAATTGATACAGTACCTTCATCTCTAAATGACTCACTTAATGCGCTAAAGGCAGATAAGGATTATCTATTAGCTGGTGGAGTATTTACTGAAGATTTTATTGATAACTTTATCGATATAAAATACGAAGAGGTACAACAACTAAGACAAAGGCCTCATCCCCATGAATTCTTCATGTATTACGATGCATAATTAAAAGAACACATTAGTTTAAATTATTCAATTTGAGAAATATCACAAAATATTCTCAAATTGATTTTTTTTTTGTTGGAATATAGATATATAAATTGAAAAATGGCTAGGGAATCAATTTCAAAAATTGCATATAAAACGCTACAACAAAGTAAAAGCATTGCAGGTTTCGCTCACAAGCAGATCAGTTCAAGATTAATGAATTTTATTCTTCCCGATTCAAAGCTTGAAAATTTTGATATAGATAGAGATCTTCTAATGCAAATCCAAAATTCAATGGATATCTTAAGAGAAGAAGATTGGAATGATGCAGAAAAAAATATATATCCAAAAAAATTATTGTTTGACGAACCATGGCTTAGATATATAACTCAATATCCTAAAATTTGGCTCGATATGCCTAATACATGGGATAGACGCAGAAAACAAAACTTTGATGATCTTCCAAAATCAATTGATAAAGATAATTATCCTCAATATTACTTGAGAAATTTTCATCATCAAACAGATGGTTATTTATCAGATTTTTCAGCTAGCATTTATGACCTACAAGTAGAGATACTTTTCAATGGAAGTGCTGACTCAATGAGGAGAAGAATAATTAAGCCAATAAAAGAAGGACTTGAAATTTTTAGCGATAGAAAAAAAAGTTCCATAAAAATACTTGATGTGGCTACAGGATCAGGAAGAACATTAAAACAACTAAGAGCCGCATTTCCTAAAGAAAAAATTACAGGAATTGATTTATCTGATTCATACTTAAAAGAGGCAAGTAGATTTATTTCAGATTTAGATGGGGATTTAATTGAGTTAATAAAAGGTAATGCTGAAGAATTACCTTTTGAAAATGATAGTTTTCAATGCATTTCTTGTGTTTACTTATTTCATGAATTACCTAGAACAATTAGATCTAAAGTATTAAATGAATTTTTTAGAGTTCTTGAACCTGGGGGGATATTAGTATTAGCTGATTCAATTCAAATAAGTGATTCACCTGACTTTACATCCGTAATGGAAAACTTCTATAAATCTTTTCATGAGCCCTTTTATTGTGATTACATAAAAGAGGATATAGATTCTAAAATAGAGGAAGTAGGGTTTAAAGATGTAAAATCAAATTCCTTTTTTATGACCAAAGTATGGTCTGCTATAAAATAAATAAAAACTTCTATGACCTATTGGGATAAAGATACTATTCAGCTAGTCCAAAGTCTTAATGACAAATTAAAGATTGATCATTCTAAATGGCATAAAGATAAAGGAAATAAATATAAACGATCTGCAGAACTAATTTCGGCGGGATTATGCCATTTAATTATTTCTTGTAATGAGAAAGAAACAATTGAGTATATAGAAGAAAGTATTAAATGGTTAAAAGAAATTAACGTAGATAAACCTTGTCCTAGTAAAAATCATCTTTTTAAAGCCAACTGAAGTCTATTACCTTTAGTACTCCATCTAATATCATCAAAACATTCGTTAATAATATATAGGCCACGGCCATTTACACTACTTACTTTTTTTGGTAATTTGTAGTCTCTTTTTTTTATTTCTAAACCATTACCTTGATCTTGAATTTGCCAAACACACCAATTAGGAGTAATTATTCTTCTTACTCTAATATTTTTTTTAGGATCTAATTTATTTCCATGTTTTACTGCGTTAACTAGAGCTTCATGTAAACCAAGTTTTATAAGATAGCATGATTGAGAATTTTTAATTGGTTCTAATAATTGATCGACAAATTCATTCAACTGTAATGATGATTCGAATTCATAATTTGACCAGTTAATCTTTGGTCTTTTAAAAAATTTTTTTAAATTATTTTTGCCCCGGAATAAGGACATAATAATATTTTGATACTGTCTTAATTTTAACTTATTAAATACCAGAATTTAAAGAATATTATTATGTCTCTCTGCAATAGCAGGGTGCCGTAGAATAGAGTCCATAAGTCTTACTCCTCTTAGTTGATTTATTAAAGGCATATGTCCATCAGGAGCATCCAATGACCAGCAAAAAGCTCCAGGATATCTAGTCCATAAGCCCTCTTTTTTCCAACCTATTTTCGGCCACATTAACTCATATTTTTTTCCTACTGATTTTAATATCTTTGCCTGAATTGAGAATCCAAATCTACCAGTAGAATAAATAGTCCATAACCTATCTATTGTTTCTAGATCTTTACCTGACATATCCTTAACTTCACTATAGAAAACATATCCACGTTTTTCAGCTAATTTTCCAGCCAATCTTCGTAAATAGGAACTTGTTAATCTATCTGCCTCTTCAAATGCTTGCTCAACCAACATCAATTGCAAATCTTCATAATTAATATCAATATCTGAATATGTATTAAACCAATTATTAAATTGAGAGTTTTCAAAGAATTCAGGCTTAAATTTTTTTAAAACTTGCAATATCCAACCAGCAGCCCAGTCATCTCCATCCCTATCAAAGATATCAAATAGTGAAGGGCCAATATTAAAAATATTTTCGACTTCAAATTCTATTTGATTTAATGTATTTATTCTTTTTCTTTGATTGGAATCTACAAATTTTTTTATCAGATCTAATGTAGCATTATTACAGTTATCTTGTTCTTTGTTATTCATTTTAAAAAATCAATCTAAAAAAATAAAAACTATCCATGTATTTCAAAAGAAAACAACTAGAGAAATTTAGAAGTTTTAAAGGACCACTTATAGATGTTAGGAGCCCGAGTGAATATTATAAAGGACACCTGCCTAATTCTATTAACATTCCACTATTTGATAATGATGAGAGATCTATAATTGGCACGATTTATAAAAAAGAAGGAAGAAAAAAAGCAGTCATAAAAGGATTAAAATTTTTTGAAAAAAAAATGGAATTACTTCTTGATAATTTATTTATAAGTATTGATTCTTATAAAACTATTCCTAATAAAAATAATGAATCTCTTATCAGAATATATTGCTCTAGAGGAGGAATGCGTTCACAAAGTATTGCATGGTTATTAGAAAAATTTAAATTAAATCCTGTTACACTTGATGGAGGATACAAAATATATAGAAGATGGGTATTAGATAGTTTCTCAAAAAAATTGAATATAGTAGTTATAGGCGGAAAAACAGGAACAGGGAAGACAAGATTATTATCATTACTAGAGAAATATAAATATCAAACTATTGATCTTGAAGCATTTGCTTGTCATAGAGGCAGTACATTTGGAGGTTTAGGAATGAAAGAACAACCTTCAAATGAACAATTTGAAAATACAATAGCAGAAAAATTAAATACTTTTAAATGTTCTAATAATATTTTTGTAGAAGCTGAAAGTGCAAATATAGGTAAATGCAAAATTCCTCATGAATTCTTCAATCAGATGAAAAATTCAAGAAGAATTGAAATTTTAAGGAGCAAATCTAACAGGTTAGATGAGTTGATAAATACTTATAGTATTTTTAAGAAAGAGGAACTCAAAGAATCTGTATTAAGGATAAAAAAAAGATTAGGACCGCAAAGAACAAAAATAGCTCTTGAATCAATTAACAATGAGAAATGGGACTTAGTTTGCAGATCAGTTCTAGATTATTACGATAAGTGTTATGAATTTGAAAAGGTTGGCAAAACAAATATTAAGTTATTAGATTTAACTGACAAAAAATATGATGAAAGCATTCTAGAGTTAATAAATAATGTTTTATAAAATAATTACAAACGAATGTGAAAAATATTTCCTAAGATAAAAAATTAATAAATGAATATTATGACAGCAAATAAAACTGCAAAAATACAATTTTATGAAGGAACTAATGAACCAGTAGTGCCTGAAATAAGACTGACTAGGAGTAAAGATGGTACTACGGGCCAAGCATTATTTTTGTTCGAAAAACCTCAGGCATTATCTTCAATTACAGAAGGTGAAATCACAGGTATGCGTATGATTGATTCCGAGGGGGAAATACTAACTAGGGAAGTTAAAGTCAAGTTTGTTGATGGAGAACCCATATTTTTAGAAGCAGTTTATATTTGGAAGAACACATCAGACTTTGATAGATTTATGAGATTTGCAAATAGTTATGCCAAATCAAATGGATTAGGATATTCTGAGAAGAAGTAGAATATTTTGAAAATTGAGTAGTTCATCATATTTCAAGTTAGTAGTAATTTTAATCTCTTCATTAATAATATGGACTTTAAGAGATTTTCTCCTGTTAATAATTTGTTCTCTAGTAATTTCAAATATTGTATGTAATTTATGTAATCAAATGCAAAAGGGGTTGAAAATTCCCCGATCGCTGTCTTTATTTCTTGTCTTAACTGTTATATCAGTAATTGTATTTACTATTTTTATTCTTGTATTGCCTCCATTTATAAAAGAATTTAATGAAATTTTAGTTGATATTCCAAATGGTTTATCAAAAATAAATATTTTGATTAATACAAATCTGAACAAATTTAATAGCCTATTTTATGGCGAACAATCAGAAAATGTTATAGACATATTCAGTCTTATAAATAATGTAGTTACAATTCCAGATGCCTCAACTATTGCAAAAGCTATTCAAGAAAGTTTTAAGAATTTAATAAATATAGCGGGAAATCTGGGTTCTGGTCTTTTGAAATTAATATTTGTATTAGCAGTGAGTTTGATGATTTCTATTGAACCAAAACAATATAAAGAAAATATACTTCTATTAATTCCAAAAAATTATCGCAACAAATTTAGAAATATTCTGGAAAAATGCAATATTGCATTAGCAAATTGGACCTTTTCTATGGTCATAAGCTCATTATCAGTAGGTCTATTATCACTAATAGTTTTGTCTATATTGGATGTTAAATATGTTGTCTCAAATGCTTTAATAGCAATGGTTCTTAATATAATTCCAAATATAGGTCCAGTTATTAGTGGTATATTTCCAATTTCAATTGCACTATTAGATAATTTTTGGAAGCCAATGGCTGTTTTAGGAGCATATGTAATCATTCAAAATATTGAAAGCTACATAATAATGCCATCTATAATGAAGAAAAAAACAAACTTACTTCCTGGTTTGACATTAATATCACAATTTGGATTTACCTTCATTTTTGGTCCATTAGGCTTAATACTATCTCTTCCATTAGCTGTAGTAATACAGGTTTTAATCAAAGAATCATTTAAAGATATTTAAAAACTACTTAATTAATTTTTTATATAAATATGGATAGGAAAAAAGTATAAAGAAAGCTAAGGGATGTTTACCGATAGCAAAATATAGTGAATTAAAAGTAAAATGATCAAATAATATTCTTAGCTCAGTAGAAAGATCTATAAAAACCAAAGAAAATAAAATTATCAAATAGTAATTCAATTTCATGAAATTAGAAGCTTAAGTTCAGTCCTTAAGCAAGAAAGATGGTGCCAATAAAATACTTGAATAACTTCCTACTATAATTCCTAATGATAAGGCCAAAGAAAACCAAAATAGCGAGTAAGATCCAAATAAAATTATGCTTAATAAAGGGATAAGGGTTGTAATACTTGTAAACGTTGTTCTCCTAAATGATTCGTTTACTGATAATTGAATAGTTTCGTTATAGCCTTCTTTATTTGATTTTAAATTCTCTCTAATTCTATCAAAAATAACAACAGTATCATTTACAGAATAACCAGCTATAGTTAATAAGGAAACAGCAAATAAACTATTTACCTCGACAGATAATATAATTCCCAACCAGGAGAATAAACCGAAAACAATTACTAAATCATGGAATAAAGCTAATAGTGCAAATAATGCATATTTTTTATCAAATCTAATTGTTATATATAAAGATATTGCAAATAAAGAAACTAACAATGAAGTAACACAATTAGTAAGTAATCTTTTCCCAAGCTTTGGACCTATTAATCTTGAATCCTTACTCTCGTAATTAAGAGGCCCAATAATATTATCAAGATTATTAATAAGATTATTTGATTCTTCTATACTCAAATAAGGGGTTCTTATTGAAATTAATTTATTATTATTTTGGAATTGCAATTTAATATTATTTAAAACGTTTTTATTTTTAGAGATCTCTCTTAACTTTTCTAAAACTGAATCTGGGGAAAAATTAGAACATTCTTCTTCACAAACTCTCTCTATTCTTAGTTCATTTCCTCCAATAAAATCCATCCCTAAATTTATAGGTTTTTTATAAGAAGTATTAAAAGTAGAATATAAAATTCCTAAAATACTCAACAAAATAAGAACAGTTGAAAAACCTATTATCTTTCTTTTATTTTTTATTAGTTCAAGATTGTATTTCATGGGAAAATTGTAAATAAAAAATTTAATTTGAAAAATTATTCCTTGGAAGATAGAGATTTTTTTGTCTTAAAGATTGATATGTTATAAAAAATCGCAAAATAGTTTTAGAACAATTTAATGAGGTAAACAAGCTTATTAAGACTCCAATACCTAATGTTGCCGCAAAACCTTTAACAAAATTTGTTCCTAATAAAAACAATACAAAACAACTTAGAAGAGTTGTAATATGGCCATCAATTATGGATGAATTAGCTCTTTGAAAACCGCTATCAATAGATCTCGTAAGAGTATTACCATCATATAATTCTTCTCTAATTCTCTCAAATATTAGAATATTTGCATCAACAGCCATGCCAATGCTAAGTATAAGCCCAGATATTCCAGGTAAAGTCAAAGTTACAGGAATTAAAGAATATAGGGCTAAGTTAAAAAAACCATAAAGTACTAAAGAAAGAACTGAAACAAAACCTAAAACTCTATAATTAAAAATCATAAATATACCAACAAATATTAATCCGCTAATAGCTGCATAAAGACTTTTTAAAATATTATTGGATCCCAACAGAGCCCCTATAGTGTTAGTTTCTACTATTTCAATTGGCAATGGCAAAGAACCTCCTTTAAGTTGAACTTCTAATTCTCTGGCATTTTCAGCACTAAAATTACCGCTTATTGTTGCTGATCCACCTGTAATCCCTGTATTAGCAAACTGATTACCAACACTGGCTTCACTTATTGATTCGCCATCTAGAATGATGGCCAATAGTTGATTAGTGCCAGCAATTGACTTTGTAATTTCTGCAAACTTTTCACCTCCTGAATTACTAAAAGTTAATAAAACTTCCCAATTACTATTTGTTTGTTCTTGTCTCCTTCCTGCGTTAATAAGATCCTTACCAGATAAATCTGTTTTATTAAATAAATTTGTAATTTCTTTATCAACATACTTTTTAATTTCAATTAACTTCCCATTTAAATCATTACTAGTAGATGAGTAATTTAATTCTTGCTCTATCTTTTTAAGATCATCTTGAATAATTTGTAAGAAATTATCATCATATTGACTTTTTTCTGCAGAAGAATATTGTTCAATAAATTCTTTAATTCTCAATCTAGTTAGTTGCAGGGTTTTTAAATCTGTAGATGTTCCTTCTTTTTGGGTTCTAAATTCTAATAAAGCAGTCTTACCTAAAACCCTTGAAGCAGCATATGGATTTTGTTCACCAGGTAATTCTAAAATCAATTGATCACCACCTAGGGTTTGCAAGTTAGACTCGGAAACCCCTAAATTATTAACTCGTTTATCTATAACCGAATTAACTGCTTCAAGTTCATCCCTTGTTACCTTACCTTCCTCTTTAATAATTTGTAGTGTAAGTTGAGACCCCCCTCGTAAATCCAATCCCAACTGTAAGGGATAATTGATTAATAGATAAACAGATAAAGTAAGTAGAAAAATAATAAAGAAAAGCCAACCTTGCCTTCTTTTCATTGCCTATATACTCCCACCAATTAATTCTTCAACTTTTTCAACTATTTGATGTGGTTGTATTATTGTCAAATTCTCAAGATTTCCATTATACGGAGTTGGAATATCCTGACTAGATAATCTAATTGGTCGGGCATCAAGTTCATCGAAACACTCTTCTGTTATCAAGGCAATTAATTCTGCACCAATACCTCCAGTCTTCATACATTCTTCAACAATAATTACTTTATTTGTTTTTCTTATTGATTTTGAGATGGTTTCCATATCAAATGGTTTTAAACTTATTAAATCAATTAACTCAACATCTATTCCTTTTTTTTCTAATTCTTCAACAGCTTTAAAGCAGTGATGTCTCATTCTTGAATAAGTCAATAAAGTAATATCTTTACCTTCTTTTACAAGGTCAGCCTGATCTAAAGCACAAGTATAATCACCCTCAGGTAATTCTTCAGACAAGTTGTAAAGAAGAACATGTTCGAAAAATAGAACAGGATTATCATCTCTTATAGCTGCTTTCATTAAACCTTTAGCATTTGTAGGTGTACTGCATGCAACAATCTTTATACCAGGAACTGCATGAAAATATGCTTCAAGTCTTTGACTATGTTCAGCTCCAAGTTGACGACCAACTCCTCCAGGCCCTCGAACTACTGCTGGTATCTTATAATTTCCACCACTTGTATACCTAAGCATACCCATATTATTTGATATCTGATTAAAAGCTAAAAGCAAAAAACCCATATTCATTCCTTCAACTATTGGTCTTAACCCAGTCATTGCTGCACCGACAGCCATACCCGTAAAACTATTCTCTGCAATTGGAGTATCTAAGACTCTTAACTCTCCATATTTTTCATATAAATCCTTAGTTACCTTATAAGATCCTCCATATTGACCAACATCTTCTCCCATAACGCAAACATTTACATCATTTGCCATTTCTTCATCAATTGCCTCTTTCAAAGCATTAAATAATAATGTTCCAGCCACAATTAATTACCTAATTAATCTCATATATAATCCTACCACTTAGATTAATTTATCCTCCTTCAGCAAAGGTTATCAGTAGTAATATTGACAAAATCATTCCTGGTGAAAGCAAAAGTATTAAAAGTCCTAGGTCATGTAAAGACATTCAAAGAAAGTGTTTTTTTTATAATATTGGCAATTCAACTTTTCTTCAGAAAAAAACTGCGAATAAATACAATAAAAAGTCCAATACCTATAAAAGCAAAAGAAAAAGTTAGCAAAAAAGATAATCCAATTATTAAGGTATTGATACTAGAAGAAATATTTTGGACTATTTCAGAAGAATTAGATGGTTTATGTATTGAAAAATAAATTGCAATTTTATTACTTAAAAAATAAAAAAATATAAATAATAAAAAACTAGTTAATGATCCAAGAATAAAATTTAATGGTCCTTTTTCGGGAACATTTTTTTCAATATTCTCACTATTATTTTCAGCCACAATAATAATTTGTATAAAAAAAATTTAAATGAATGATATTCCCTTTTCAAGGAAAGAGCAAACCCATGAATCATAACCTTTATCTTTAAATAATTTATAATTTGTCGCTAATTCTTTTTTAGCAGTATTTACATCTTTAAAGAGTGCAAAGCAAGTAGGACCTGATCCACTCATTGAAAATGTCAGACAATTCTCTAATTTAGAAAGTAAATATAATGCCTGTTTTACAGAATCATTATCATTCTCAACAACTAATTGCAAATCATTTTTTATAGTTAAATGTTGATTATCAAAATTTAAGTTTTTTAAACCATTATCTCTTAAATTTTTTCTTATGTTCTCAATCATTACTCTATTAGTAAGAAATTGATCACAAAATTTATTACTATATTTTTTATAAGTTTCAGCAGTAGATACTGATACATTTGGATTTTTTAAAAGAATTACTCCATATTCAAAGTTTGAATCTAATTCCTCCAAAATTTCGCCTCTTCCAAAACATAATTGAACACCACCTTTTATAAAAAAGGGAATATCAGATCCTAAAGTTGATGCTAATGAACATAATGTTTCTTGATCTAAATTCAAACTCCATAACTTATTAAGACCAATTAATGTTGCTGCTGCATTACTGGATCCTCCAGCTAATCCTGCACCAATTGGAATATTTTTTCTTAAAAATATATTCGCACCGAAATCTATATTTGATTGTTTCCTTAATAGATTTGCCGATTTAATAATTAAGTTATCACTAGATAAGCTTAAATCATTACAATCAGATTCAAGTTTAATTAAACTTTCATTATTTATTTGAAATTCCAAATAATCAGAAAGATCAATATTTTGCATTATCATCGCTAACTCATGGAATCCATCCTCTCTTTTACCAATAACTTCAAGGTGCAAATTTATTTTGGCAGGAGATTTTATAACAATTTTCTTTTTAGCTGAATCTTGCATATACTTAATTTTTTATTTTTTAATTTTAATACAATTTTCTGCAAGCTTAATCCATTGTTCAATTGAAATATCTTGTGGTCTTAAATTAAAACAAACTTTTGAACATTCAGATAATTCATTTATCTCTTCATTTGAAAATATTGAATTAAAAGTATTTTTAAGCATTTTTCTTCTTGAATTAAATGAAATTCGAAGAAGTTTATCTATATATTTTTCTAAACTTAATTCCAATCTTAAATCATTTTTAATTGGTTCGAAAACTACTAAAGAAGAAAAAACTTTTGGTGGGGGACTAAATGATGAAGGCGGTACATCGCAAATTTTTTTTATTTTTGATAAGAGTTGCATTCTTATACTAAGCGCACCAGTATTGGAAGTACCTTCTTTTGATAAAATCCTATCTACAACATCTTTCTGCATTAAAAAAATTATTTTTGTGTAATTATAGTTTCTTATAACGCCCAATCTTCCTATGAAAATATCCAATATTGGGCCAGTTATATTGTAAGGAATATTTGCAATCACTTTTGTAATCTTCTTATTAATCGAATCTAAATTTACAGAAAGAATATCTCCCTGCTGAAGTGAAAACTTATCATTATTATTGAATTTATCATTTAATAAATTTATTAAATCTTTATCTAATTCAATCGCATGTAATTTTTTAATTTCAGAATCTAATAACTTAGATGTTAAAGCTCCTTTACCTGGACCAATTTCTAAAATAAAGTCATTTTCGTTAAGATCAGCAATTTCTTTAATTTTTTCTAATATTTTTTTATTTACCAACCAGTGTTGTCCAAATCTTTTTTTTTGATGATAGTTTTTAGAATTCATCTAAAAGATAAATAATATGTTTAAATTAAATATGAATTTATTTAATACTTTATATCATGAGCTTATCAAAAAAAAATTTAGATAAACTCAATAAATTGATAAAAAATAAAAATTTAAATAACGAAAGTAATAATATAAGTAATTACACACAAATAACTAAAAATGATAATTTAATCACCAATCCACTTAATTCAGAAGATCCCAATAAAATTTTTTATTCATTAATTGATAATTCAGAATCTTTAGAAGAGACTTCTAACGTCAATAATTCACTAAGAAAAAGTGAGCTTAATCAAATTAATATGAATTCTAGAAAAGCTAATTTTTCTAAGAAATTAACAACAGAAGAGGAACTATATGATGAATTTAATTATCTTCTTGATGAATAATTATTTTTAATATTTACTTATGCTTCAGAGTAACAGATTAACGATTTATGCTATTGGCAAAATAAAGAAACTTTGGATTAGAGATGGAATTAGTCAATACAAAAAAAGAATGCCTGAACTTATCATTACAGAGTTAAAGGCTTTTAATTTTAATAATCTTAGATCCAATAACAATATTATTATCTGCCTAAGCGAAGAAGGAAAGCAGTTTAATTCAGTTGAACTATGTTCTTTACTTTTAAATTTTAAAAATAAAAAAATTAATTTCTTAATCGGTGATACTGATGGAATTAGTTCAGATATAAAAAATAATTCAGATCTTATACTAAGTCTTTCTCCTTTAACTTTTCCTCATGAACTAGCCAGATTAATCCTAATTGAGCAAATCTATAGAGCTGTTTCTATATCTAACAACTCCCCTTACCATCGTTCTTAAAAAAATTAGATTTAATCTAAAATTAATCTATAAAACTTTAACAACTAACTATTTTTTGATTTTTTATTATATAGTACATATATACTATTAATTTAAGTCTTGGATTCCTTTGATTCAACTAGTAAAAAGTTTAAAATCCCCTTATTAAATGATTCGGTATCTGCAGGATTTCCTTCTCCCGCAGACGACTATACAGAAGAAAATATTGATTTAAATGAACATTTAATATCTAATCCATTTAGCACTTTTTTCCTTAGAGTTAAAGGTGACTCAATGATAAATGCAGGAATTAAAGATAAAGATTTAATAATAGTAGACAAGAGTTTAATGGCCAAGCCAGGGAATATTATCATTGCAATGATAGACGGGGAATTTACAATAAAAAGATTATCTATAAAAAATGGTGAATTATATTTAAAAGCAGAAAATCATAATTATCCTGATTTTAGATTTAAAAACCATATTGATGTACAGATATGGGGAGTTGTTATTTATTCAATACATAGCTATTTATGAGAATTTCAAGTATTGATGCTATAGCTCTCATAGATGCTAATAATTTTTATGCGTCATGTGAACAAAATATTAATCCTCATTTGAGAAATAAACCAGTAGTAATTTTATCTAATAATGACGGATGTATCATTGCGAGAAGTCCTGAAGCTCGAGCTTTAAAAATTAAAATGGGAACTCCTTATTTTAAGGTCAAAGAAAAATTAAATAACTTAGATGTAGCAGTCTTAAGCTCAAACTACTCGCTTTACGGCGATATGAGCAGAAGACTAATGAATTTACTAAAAAACTACTGCGAACAAATAGAAATTTATTCTATAGACGAAGCATTTGTCTCAATTTCTAGACCTAATGATAAAAATCTATATCCTTGGGCAAGAAACATAAGATCATTAATATATCAGAATCTAGGGATTACCATAACAGTAGGAATAGGAGAAAATAAAGTAAGAGCAAAAATTGCTAATAAATTAGCCAAAAATATTGATTATTCAGCTGGAATATTTGATTTAGCTAGGACCAGAAATGAGAATAATTATTTAAAAAGAATTAGCGTAGATAAGATATGGGGAGTCGGGAAACAAACCTCTAATTGGTTGCAAAGTAAAGGTATTAAAAATGCAAAAGAATTAAGAGATATGGAAGAAAATGAAATCATTAAGAAATTAGGCATAGTAGGAAAAAGATTGCAATTAGAACTGAAAGGTTATAGATGTCTACCTATAGAAAAAAACAAGAAATCAAAAAAAGAAATTCAGGTAAGCAGGAGTTTCGGTACTCCTGTCACAAAATTAGAAGACTTAACTCAAGCACTGGCGACTCACGCAATAAAAGCATCTGAAAAAATGAGAAGTCAGAATTTGCAATCATCTGATATTAGAGTATTTGCCAGAACCAGTAAATATTCAAGCCAAAATTATCAAAGAAGCGTTCATAGAAAACTTGCAAATGCAACAGACGACACAAACAGCATTTTAAAAATAGTAGTTGAATTATCTAAAGAAATTTATAATCCCGAATATAAATTTTCAAAAGCTGGTGTTTTAATGCAGGATTTAACCAATAGCGAATATTTACAGCAATCAGTTATCAATTACAAATCTCAGAAAGACCTGAAAAAATCAGCAAATCTAATGAGAACTATTGATCTATTAAATAAAAGATTTAATAACAATGCAATTACATGGGCGATTACAAAAAAACCAAAAAGTTGGACGATGAATAAGAATTTCTTAAGTCGCTCATCTACAACTGATATAGACCAGATCCCAACTATAGTAAAATAAAAAAACATGGAATTTATTATATTTTTAAGCAAATTAGATAAAGAGATTCTTGAATTATTAATAAAAGCAAACTACATAGTTGAAGAAAATAAAATTGAATGTCTCTTAAATAAAGAAATAAAAGGACTACATAATTTTGTAGAAAATAAAATAATAATATGTACTGAAAATGCAAAAAGAAAAACAAATTATAGAAATGAAAAGAAACTACCAAAAAAAGATAACTTCAAAACAGAATTGGCAATAAGAAAAGCATTAAGACATGAAGCTACTCATGCTATTCAAAAATGTAACAACAATAAGACCGTAGGTGATATAAAAAATTTAGAAGGTAAATTACATCAAAGTAAGAGGAAATCATTAGAGTTCTCTACTTCCAATTTTTCTGGAACTTATGCAAAAGAAGTAGAAGCTTATATTCTTGAAGACAAGCCTAAAAAGGTAAAAAATATGATAAAAAAATACTGCCTATAAATTTAAATAAAACATGTTAACTAGCAATAAAATCTCCGCAGCGTTGTTTATCTAAAAAATTTATATGCTGTCTTTCTAAGTAATATAATTCCTGAAATTTAATAGCATCTGAGTTTAAATCCTTAAAAAGATCATCTATCTCTTGATTATTATTGTCTGATAAACCTGAAGAGGGATTATCAATCAATATAGATATACAATTCTCTAAAGTTTTTAATCTTTGAGATCCCCAAGATTCGATCAAGTGTCTACATCTTTTTAAAGAATTATATTTCTCAAGAAGTGATAAAGTTCCAAGCAAATTATCTTTAGGATTACTAAGCAATGTTAAAAATAATTCATTTGGGTTAACAAAATTATTAATTTTGTTTGATGAATCAGGATTATTAAGAGCTAAGTAGTCAGGCAGAAGAGATATTAGGTTAAGGGCAGAAAACTCTTTTAGAGTAATTTGACTATTTGATTGTTTTAATTCATTTAAATAATTTAAACCCAAATTATTTTGTTCAATTTTTGAGATAGTTTCCCATAAATTTTGAATAAATTTTGTATTAAAACCATTAATTTCTCGTTTCAGAAATTCATCACGAATAAAAAGCCGAAGATCCGGACAATGCAAATAATAAAAAATTATTTCAGATTCATTTTTTTCACGCCGAGAAATTTCATTTGGTTGTTCGAATTTTTTTGATCTACCATGCCAACGAAATCCCTTAACTTGATTTCGTAAATCTTGTTCAAACTGTATCGCTAACCTTGCTTGCCCCTTACTCAATCGTTCGGAAACTTTTTGTAAGTAATGTGTTCTAGTTGATGATTGAGGTAATTTACTCAACAATTTCACCAATAAAGAAATAACACTCTGGAAATTTTCAGACTTAGTTAAATCTTTATCTTTAAAAATCTGATCAATCTCCCAATCAATCCAAAAGGATGAATTATCAATTAAGTTAAAATAATCTTCTCGAGTATGACTATTCAAAAATTCGTCAGGATCTTTAAAATCATTAAGTTGAAGTATCTTTAGATTAATTTGATCATGGAGAGATAAGCTTTCGACTTCTTTTATTACTCTTTTTGTAGCTAATATTCCCGCATTATCAGAATCAAAATTCAATATTATATTTTTATTATCTGTACATCTACATAGTTGGGAGATTTGATACTTATTTAATGCGGTACCTAGGGAAGCTACAGAATTAGCAATACCTTTTGAATGAAGAGAAATTACATCAAAATATCCTTCAACAATAATAGCTTTATCTCTTTTTCTTATATTGCTTGATGCTTTTTCAAATGCAAATAACATTTTGCCTTTTTCAAATATCTCTGATTCAGGAGAATTAAGATATTTGGGTTCCTGTCCATCAAGAGATCTCCCACCAAAGGCAACTACTCGTCCCTGCATATCATGTATTGGAACGATTAATCTATTTCTAAAACGGTCATATATCTTATCAGAATTATCTTTAGAAATTGCTAGACCTGAAGCCAATATTTGATTAATAGGAAATTTTTCTACCTTGGATAGATAATTAAATAAATCATTCCATGAATTTGGGGCAAAACCCAATTCAAAGTCATCAATAATTTTATTACTCAAGTTTCTTTTGGATGATAAATATCTCATGGCTTCAACACCTAGAGAATTATTTAATTGAGACTTAAACCAATTTTTAGTTAATCTTAATATTTTATAAAGCTCCTCCTTTCTAGATAATTGTTTTTTGTAAGCTTCTACTTGGGGGCCCTCAAGATTTTCAACATTAATATTATTTTTCTTAGCAAGAGAAAGCACAACATCAGAAAAATTTGCACGAGTAAATTCCATTAAAAATTTAATAGAGTTTCCACCAGCACCACAGGAAAAACAATAATAGAATTGTTTACTTGGAGATACTGTCATAGATGGCTTAGTATCATCATGAAAAGGACAAATCCCTACAAATTCCTTGCCTTTCTTCTTAAGAACAATATGTTCAGATATAACGTCAACAATATCTGCCTTTTCCTTAACCTCTTGAATAGTTCTTGGGTGTATAGAATGAACCATTGAGATTATTATCAAAAAATATATAATGATTTATTTGTTATAAGTCAAAATCGAATAAGAATCTACTTAATTTCACAATAAAAGTATTTTTTAAATGATAAATATCACAGAATTAGAAAAAAAATTTAATTCATTTAATAAATTTAATTTGATATTAGCCTCATTCTTCTTTAGTTTGATGACTTTGTGCGTAAAAAATATTGATAAAAGGATACCTATTTATGAATTAGTTTTATTTAGATCATTATTAAGTTTAATGATTACATTATTCATAATTAAACTAAAAAATATAAATCCTTGGGGCAAGAATAAACAATTACTTATCTTAAGAGGTGTTTTAGGAACTTTAGCTTTAATTTGTATTTTTTATGCGATAAGAAATATGCCTCTAAGTATATCTACTGTCATTCAGTACACATATCCTATTTTTATATCTATATTTGCTGGAATATTTATAAACGAAAAAATAACTCGGAATATAGTTTTTGCTTTAATTATTGGCTGGATTGGAATATTAGTAATATTAAACCCAAGTCAATTATCAAATATAAACGTTGAGATTCAAAATGTTTCGATTTCAATAGCATTTCTCGGTGCAATTTGCACTGCATTAGCTTACGTTACAGTAAAAAAACTTTCATATACTGAAGATGTTTATGTAATTATTGAATATTTTCCACTTGTTTCATTTATAACTTTATCTCCAATTGTTTTAATTAACTGGGTTACCCCTAATTGGAATGAATTAGTTTGGATAATTGGCATTGGCTTATTTACTCAATTAGGTCAGACTTTTTTAACTATAGGATTAAAAAATTTACCTGCCTCTGAAGCTTCAACAATTAACTATTTGCAAGTTTTATTCGGGTCACTTTGGGGGATTTTGTTTTTTCGTGAAATAATAAACATAAATTTTTTATTAGGCGCCTCACTAGTTTTATTAGGAACTATTATTTCCACTAGCAAAATAATCAAAAGGACATAGAATATAATTATTGGAATATAAAAAATTGAAATTTTTCTATTTAGTTTTATTACTTTGTTTTTCTCCTATTATTAAAGTTAATGCAACAACCCCAAAGTCAGTAACCTGTACAAGAACTGAATATAGGGAGGAGTACATTCCTGGAACAAAATCAAACCCAGGCTACGTAAAAAGTTATGAAGTAGATGTTGTAATACCTTGCGGAGGTCAAAGCAAAGCTGAAAAAATTGATGATAATGACTGTAGTGAAGGATCTGTTATTGGTGGAATTCTTGGTGCTGGTATAGCTCTGTCCTCCTCTAGAGGAAAAGACAGATTTTGGGCTGTACCTGCTGGCGGGACAGCAGGAGCTCTAATTGGATGTCAGGTGGATGGTGGTTAATTGATTAGTTGGATAAGTGGAGAGTTGGTTGAATTATGGCAAACTAATCAAAAATTTTTTATTTTAATAAATTGTCAAGGATTAGGATACGAAATACAAATACTAGAATCCTTCTTTCTCAAATTAAAAACAAATCAGGTATCTAATGAAAACATAACACTTTGGATAAAACATATTAAGAAAGAAGATTCAGATTTATTATTTGGCTTTACGTCAAAGGAACAAAAGAATTTCTTTATCGAAATTTTAAATATTCGAGGTATTGGTTCTCAAATTAGTATGGGGATATTAAATAAATTTTCTATTAAAGAAGTAATCAATGCAATAAAAACTCAAAACAAAAAATTAATTTGTTCCGTACCTGGTATAGGACAAAAAATGAGTGATCGATTATTTTTAGAATTAAAAAGTAAATTTAAAAGTAAAATTCTATTTGAAGAAGAAAAAAGCAATGATCAATTAGAGATTAAGGATCCTGAAATTAATAAAATGATGGAGGACCTTCAGTTAACCCTTCAATCATTAAATTACAAAAATAAAGAAATAAATACTATTTTGCCAATTATCATTAAAGAAGTAGATCTCCCTGCTAAAAAAGAAAATAATTTATCATTTGAAAATCTATTGAAATTAGCTATGAATTATCTAGATAAGGGTAGTAGTAATTTAGCTAGATGACGTAGTATCATAGAATAGAAGAAAATAAATTTTATGTCATTAGATACAGCTGAAAAACAGAAGCTGATTGAAACTCATCAAGTACATCCAACTGATACAGGTTCAGTAGAAATTCAAGTAGCAATGCTTTCTAAAAGAATATCGAAATTAAGTGACCACCTCCAAGGAAACATTCATGATTTCGCTTCAAGGCAAGGATTGTTAAAAATGATTGGTAAAAGGAAAAGATTACTATCTTACATAAAAGACAAAAACGTTCAGAAATATCAAGAACTAGTAAAAAAAATTGGAATCAGAGGATGATCTCAATTAATGAAAAAAAAGCAAACAAAAAAAAAGACACAAAATAAAAATAAGAAAATTTATTCTGAGACAACTGCTTTCGCAAATCTAGAAAAAACATCTAATAATGTAACTATCCCAAAGCGATCCTCAAGTGGCATACCTAAATATGTTGCCGATAGAATGGCAAGAAGAATATTTTTTACAGCTGGAATACCGACAATATTAGGAATGTCTGTTTTTGTTGTTAGTTACATTATCGTTACAAGAAATATTGCTGAAATACCTCCTTCTTCAACAATTGCAATTTCAGCGTTGTTTTTCTTATTGGGTCTCGCAGGATTAAGTTTTGGAATATTATCAGCTAGTTGGGATAAGGAGCCTGGATCTTTTTTCGGTATTGAAAATATTCCAATGAATATACAACGAGCAAAAGAAGCCTTCAAACCTGCAACTCAAAATTTCGAGGATAAAAGTTAATCTAGGAAACTAAAGATTTCAAATTAATTTGGAATGATTTATCTTCTAATAATTTGCATGCTCCTTGAATATCTCCAATACAGAATTGTTCACCAAATTTTACGTAGGTAACACTATTTTTATTTTTTACTGCAGCTAAAACTGGAATCTTGATTCCACAACTTCCTTTATCTGGTTTAAATTTAATCAAACAGTCTCTTAAAGTATTTTGTACTCTTACATCTGATGCTTGAGAACTATCAAGATTAATAATAAGCAATTTTAAATTATCTATTTCTCTACAATCATCAATTATTAATTGAGTCTTATCACTTTTTTTATCTATTGTTCCCCACACCAATAATCTAGTATCAGTCAAAAGAAATTCTGATAACCTGACATAGGTTTTTGGAAAAACAATTGCTTCGCAACTTCCAGAAAGATCTTCTAGCTGAACTATAGCCATCCGATCTCCTTTTCTCGTTGTAATTTGCTTCAAATCAGGGATCATTCCAACTAAAGAGACTTTGGTTCTATCTTTTGTTTCTTCTAACTGCAAAATGCTTATAGGAGATATAAGTTTTGCTGGCTTAGTTAAATGCTTTAGAGGATGATCAGATAAATAAAAGCCTAATAGTTGTTTTTCTAACTTTAACTTTTCAATAAGTGAATAATCATCAACCTTAGCTAATTGTGAATCTGAAAAAGCAACATTAGAAAATTCTTCTTTAGAATCAAATAGATTTCCTTGCCCGGATAACCTATCACGATTTCTTGAAGAGGCCCATTCAATAACATGTTCAAGATCTGACAATAATTGTGCTCTATTATTATCATTTGAAAACTCATCTAGTGCTCCACAATGAATGAGAGATTCTAGACTTCTTTTGTTAAGAACATTAGAGGGCAAACGATTGCACAAATCCGATAATGACTTAAAGATTCCAAAACTATTTCGGTTTTCAATTATATTTCTTATTGCAGAATCTCCTAAATTCTTAATTGCAGATAACCCAAATAAAATCTGATTATTCTTAATGGTGAAATCAACACCAGAATAATTAATGCTTGGTGAAATAACTTCTATTCCCATGGAATAACAATTAGAAATATATCTTTGCATCTTGTCGCTAGAGCCAGAATTTACGCTTAGAAGGGCTGCCATATAAGCGACAGGAAAATGGGCTTTTAAAAATGCAGTTTGATAAGTTACAGCACCATAAGCAGTTGAATGACTTTTGTTAAAACAATATTCAGCGAATAAAACCATTTGATCAAAAAGATCATTTGCTAATTTTTCATTTACACCTTTCTTCATGGATCCGTCTACAAAAATATTCCTATGTTTTACCATCTCAGATACTTTCTTTTTCCCCATTGCTCTTCGAAGTAAATCAGCATCACCTAAAGAATAACCTGCTAAGTCTTGAGCAATTTTCATAATTTGTTCTTGGTAAACCATAATTCCATAGGTTTCAGTGAGAATAGACTTAATAAAAGGATGAGGGAAATCAACCTTTTCGTTCCCATTTTTTCGATTTATGAATTTAGGAATGAGGCCAGCATCAAGAGGACCAGGTCTATAAAGGGCAAGTATGGATGATAAATCCTCTAGGGAGTTAGGTTTGAAATCCTTAACGACCTGTTTCATTCCAGAAGATTCAAGCTGAAAAATACCTTCAAGATCTCCTCTCCCAATAAGATCAAAGGTTTTACCATCATTTTGAGGTAACTCATCAATAATTATTTTCTTACCAGTAGATTGATTAATAAGAGAAACTGTCTTTTCAATCATAGTAAGATTTTTAAGACCCAAGAAATCCATTTTCAATAATCCAAGTGATTCAATATCATCCATAGAATATTGGGTTATTATTTGTCCTTCATTATTCCTTTGAAGAGGTACAAGTTCGTCAAGAGGATCTGATGCGATAACAACGCCAGCAGCATGAACTCCATATGTTTTATTAGTTCCTTCAATTCTCAAAGCTAAATCAACCCATTTTTTCACTCTATTATCATTAATATATTTGTCTCTAAACTCTTGGCTGGGAGAATTCTTATCAATCATTTCATTTAGTTTATAAGGTTTGCCTCTTACAACCGGTATTAACTTAGCCAATTTATCAGCCTCTCCATATGGGATATCTAAAACCCTTGCAACATCTTTTAAAACAGCCTTAGAAGTCATTTTATTGAAAGTAATTATTTGCGCAACTTTATCCTCTCCATAACGATTAGTAACATAATCAATAACTTCATTTCTCCTATCAATACAAAAGTCAGTATCAATATCTGGCATAGACTTTCTTGCTGGATTTAAAAATCTCTCAAACAACAATCCATGTTCAACAGGATCAATATTTGTGATTTGAAGAGCATAAGCTACCAGTGATCCTGCCGCAGAACCTCTACCTGGTCCTACTGGGATAGAGTTATCTCTAGCAAATTTGATGTAGTCCCAAACAACCAAAAAATAATCTGGAAATCCCATATCTTTTATAATTTTTAATTCGGAAGTTAGTCTTTTTTTATATTTCTCATCAACTTCTGTAAGATCATTTTTTTTAAGTCTTTTCAAAAGACCTTCGTTAGATAATTGTGTAAGGAAAGAAAATGAATCTGTATCTTCATTAAGAGGGAATTTTGGCATTCTATAATTACCAAACAAATCAAATACTTCAACTTTTTGAGAAATTTCTAATGTATTGTTAACTGCCTCAATAATTGATTCATCTTCAATATGATCTTTAAAAAGTTCAAGCATTTCTTTTTCACTTTTAATATATTCTGTACCGGTATATCTCAATCTTTTTTCATCACTTATTAGTTTTCCTGTTAAAACACAAAGCAAAGCATCATGTGCTTCAACATCCATATTTGATAAGTAATGCGCATCGTTGGTAGCAATGACTTTTATTTGATGCTTCTTCCCAATTTTTATCAATTCAACGTTAACAATTCTATCCTCCATAGAGCCGTGATCTTGTATTTCTAGATAAAAATCATCTCCAAATAATTTTTTATACCAAAGAGCTATATCCTCTGCTACTTCTAATCTACCTTTTAAAATAGCCTGAGGTATCTCTCCGCCAAGACAAGCTGTAGAAACTATAAGACCATCACTATATTTACTTAAAAGAGATTTATCAATACATGGTCTAGAAAAAATACCTCGACCTCTCATCCCATTTAGGTGACTAATTGTTGTTAACTTAACTAAATTCCTATATCCAGTATAATTTTTTGCTAAAACAACCAAATGATATCTTTTTTCTTTTTTAGGTTGAGGATCATCAATTGAACCATTAATAACGTACATTTCATTACCAATAATTGGTTTAATCCCTTTCTCTTTACACTTCTTGACCAAATCAAGAACACCATACATAACTCCATGATCAGTAAGAGCTATAGATTCCATTCCAAGATCAGAAGCTCTATCTACAATTTTTGAAATTTGACTGGCTCCATCAAGTAAGCTGTAGTCACTATGATTATGAAGCGGAACGAAACCCATATTCAAATAATTTATATTTATAAGATAGAGAAAATTTCTAAAAGATCTATAGTTTGTGATTACAAATTAATTATTAATACAAATTTAGAATAGAGGTCTTTTCTTAATTACCTGAGCATCAATTTCGAAAATATTTGCGACATTCAATATTCTATCCTCTTCTAATACATTACCTATTAGTTGCAATCCTATAGGTAATCCTTTTTTATCAAAACCACAAGGGATACTGATTGCTGGGAGGCCTGCTAAGTTAACAGGAACAGTTAATAGATCAGACAAATACATTGAAAGTGGATCATTGACAAAATCACCCTTCAAAAAAGCAGTAGTTGGGCAAGTTGGAGTCAACAAAACATCAACTTGCTTAAAAGCATTATCAAAATCTTTTCTTATAAGTGTCCTAACTTTTTGTGCCTTCTTGTAATAGGCATCGCTGTATCCAGCTGACAAAGCATAAGTTCCTATCAAAATTCTTCTTTGTACTTCATCTCCAAAACCTTCAGCTCTACTTTTTGAAGTCATATCTATGAGATTTGAACCATCATTAGATCTATAACCATATTTAACTCCATCATATCTAGCTAAATTTGCAGAAGCTTCAGATGGTGCAATAACATAATATGTAGCAATTCCATCATTAAATCTAGGACATTCAACTTCGATAATTTCAGCTCCTAAAGTTTTGAATCTATCTACTCCAGAGAGAACAGATTCCTTAACTTCTGGATTAAGACCTGGGTGCTCAAAACATTCTCTAATGATTCCTATTTTTAAACCCTTTATAGATTTATTTAAATCAGCCAAGTAATTTGGCACTGGCTTATCAAGACATGTTGAATCAAAGGGATCTTTACCAGATATTAAATAAAGAATTTCGGCCGCATCTGAGACAGTATTTGTAATTGGACCAATTTGATCAAGAGAGCTAGCAAAGGCTACCAGTCCCCATCTACTAACTCTGCCATAAGTGGGTTTAAGACCTACGACACCACAAAAAGAAGCTGGTTGCCTTATTGATCCTCCTGTATCAGAGCCTATAGCCGCCGCACAAAATCCAGCGGCAACTGAAGCAGCACTACCGCCTGAACTACCTCCAGGAACTCTATTAATATCCCAAGGATTTGAGGTGACTCCAAATACAGAGGTTTCTGTTGAACTACCCATTGCAAATTCATCTAAATTTGTTTTTCCTAAACAAATTCCCCCTGAAGACCATAATTTACTTGAAGCTGTGGATTCATAAGGTGCAACAAAGCTTTTGAGCATTTGACTTGCACAAGTTGTTGCAACTCCTTTAGTGCAAATATTATCCTTTATTGCTATTGGCATCCCAGCAAGAGGAGGAAGTTTTTCTTTATTTTGAATTAATTTATCGATGTTTTCTGCTTGCGCGATAGCATTATCTTTTGTAGTACAAATATATGAGTTAATTTCAGGATCTTTATGATCGATTTTGTTAAAAATATCATTAACTAATTCCTTAACAGAAGCATTATTTCTAATAATTTCTTTTCTTAAAGAATTAAAATTCATTACTTAAAATTAAAGCTATCAAACAGTTAGTGGTTCTTCTTTTTTGCAACGAACCAAACTATGTTTAATATTTTTAGACCCTTCATCAGATAGATCTTTAATAAAAGATGTAATATTTTCTTTTAAACTACGTTTAGTAATAAATGGGCCGAACCAGTAAGTTCCACGAGGTTGATCTGTCTCAATTTTAGCCCACCAAGCTAATCCGAGTTTGTTGCCAAATTTTCTTATCAAATTTTATTGGTCATTTAGACCATACAATTCTTGTTAAATTCTATACAATTTTGTAGTGAAAATTCAATAAATTTTTATTAATCATATAAATATATTGAAATAACAACATTTTAGAGGGCTTAAATAACAATGATTATTAACAATTATAATTATTTACTTGTCAAGTGAAATAGTGAAATTGCTGCCGCCACAGAGGCATTTAAGCTAGAAGTCTTACCTTTAAGAGGAATGTTTAAAAGAAAATCGCATTTTTTTTGAGTAAGCAAAGAAATGCCTTTATCTTCAGAGCCAACAATAACTACCAAGGGTGCTTTTTCTTGAAAATTGGAAATAGATAATTGACCATCGCCAGATAAGCCAACAACAAGAAAACCATATTTCTTAAGCTCCTCAAGAGCTCTATTTAAGTTAACAACTCTACTTACTTGCAAGTGTTCTAAAGCTCCTGCAGCTACCTTAGCGACTGTTCCCGTTAATCCAGCAGATCTTCTCTGGGGAATGATGATTCCCTTGCAGTCAAATGCTTCAGCAGATCTTATAATCGCACCAACATTATGTGGATCAGTTATACCGTCTAATGCAAGTATTATGGGATTTGCACAGTTGTGTTTAGAAAAATCGATTAATTGCTCTAGGGATATTGTTTTAGCGCATGCTAACTGCAATGCGACACCTTGATGTGAAGCACCATTAGTCATTTGCGAAAGCCTATTCCAAGAAACTTCTTCAATTAGGACTCCTTTCGATTTAAGGTCCTTCAGCAAAATATAAAACTTGTCTGATGAAAAGATTTCCGAAGTACACCAAATCCTATTAATCGCTCTTTCACTATTAAGAGCCTCATAAACTGAATGTTTACCCCATATCCAATCATCAAAATTTCTCTTACTAGTAAACTCTTGATGATTGTCAGAATTTTTTTTAGAAAATTCTGTATTAGATTTAAATATTGGCTTTGTCCTTTTTAAAGAGGAAAAAGTATTGTTAGTTTTATTTAAATTTTCAACATTATTGTTATTAGCAGAATTTTTCGAAAATCTTTCATTTTTTTCCGAACGATTTGTTTTTTTTGAAGAATAACCAAGAACTGAATTTTTTTTGTAATCTTTATTATTTTTTCCGGGAAATTTTTTTTTAGAGGAGTTTTTCATAGATTCAATTAATTTTTTATTCTAAATATTCAAATAGTTTTGATAATCTTTGAGGATCTTTTAAAAATAACCAACCAATGAGAGTTTCAAAACCAGTTGCTCTGGAGTAAATAGTAGGGTCTGCAGACTTTGGATATCTCTTTGTTTTATTTCTAGCACGCCTAATTAGATCTATTTCATTTGAATTTAATAAATGCTCAATTTGACTAAGTGATTTTGATTGAGATTTTGCTTTTACTTCGTTTACTACAGATAAATGTAGATCTTTAGATTTTAAAGGGAAATGAACATGTCTAAGTCTCTGGTGAAGCTCCCATACCGAATCTCCAAGCCAAGCAAGTTGAATAACACCTATATCCTCGGGAGATCCATATGGAACCAAATTTTGAATCCAATAATTCAATTTTTTAAATAATTTAATGCATCTTCAAGGTTTGACTTCAAGTTAAGGAAATCCCCTAATCGAACAAGTTTAATTGTTTGGGCCACTCTCGAATTACCAACGACAGAGAAGCCAAGTTTCGACTTTTTGCATTCTTTAGCT
Source organism: Prochlorococcus marinus XMU1406 (assembly GCF_017696055.1). Taxonomy (NCBI): domain Bacteria; kingdom Bacillati; phylum Cyanobacteriota; class Cyanophyceae; order Synechococcales; family Prochlorococcaceae; genus Prochlorococcus; species Prochlorococcus marinus. The sequence goes on along the minus strand of NZ_JAAORG010000001.1, from coordinate 758,718 downwards.
GTCTGAACAAGAGCTCCAAGACCCGAGGAATCTAAAAAATCTATTTTTGTAAGGTCTATAACGAATGGATGCTCATTTTTTAAGTTATTAGTAACAAAAGTCTTAAATTGTTTTTCTGAGAAAGCATCAAGTTGGCCTTTAAAAGTAAAAACAATAATATTTGTTTTAAACTCAAGGTTTCCTCTTAAAGAAACGGTTAACTTCTGAAAATCTTCTATGATTTAATACCTCCAAAAAATTTATGTATCAAATGTAATTATCAAATCAAAAGAAAACAATATGTCAACATCTTTCTAACATTAGAGAAACAAATTTTTTAAATAAATAATCCGAATCATGTGGCCCAGGTCCTGCTTCAGGATGATATTGCACACTAAATATTGGTTTATTATTAACTTCTAGGCCAGCCACAGTATTATCATTAAGGTTGTAATGGGTTATTCTAACTAAGTCTTTTGAGATTGAATTAGGATCAATAGCAAAACCATGATTCTGACTAGTTATCTCAATTTTATTATTTTCACCACAAGGGTGATTTAAACCACGATGTCCAAAAGGGAGTTTATAAGTTGAACCTCCTAATGCTAATCCAAATATTTGGTGGCCAAGGCAAATTCCAAACATAGGAATCTCACCATATTCAATAAGCGATCTTGCTAAGTCTATACCTTCAGAAACAGCAGCAGGATCGCCAGGACCATTTGAGAAAAAAATACCATCTGGCTTGTGAGAGAGAACATCTTTTAGAGAAGATCGAGATGGCAAAACCAAAACTTCACAACCATGGGATACAAGTCTATTTAGAATTGAATTTTTAATTCCAAAATCAATAGCTACTATTTTTAATTTTTTAGAGGATTCAGCATATCTTTTTCTTACATCAAAATTTGTTTGTGTATGATCTTGCCATAAATAATATTGCTTTGTTGAAACTACTTTTGATAAATTTAACCCCTCCATTTTTGGTGTATCATGAATTATCTTTAAACAACTTTCTACAGATTTATCTTTAGAGGTAATAACTCCATTCATAGAGCCACTAGATCTTAAAATTTTAACGAGCGCCCTTGTATCAATTCCATGAAGACCTATGATGTTTTTTTCTACTAACCATTGATTAAAATTCTTTTTTGATCTCCAATTGCCATTATTAGATGAAAAATTTCTGACAATTATACCTTTAACATGAATATTAGATTCTGAATCTTCAAAATTAATACCAGTATTTCCAATCTCAGGATAAGTGAATGTTAATATCTGTCCGTAATAACTTGGATCAGTAATAACTTCTTGATATCCAGTCATGCCCGTATTAAAGACTATTTCACCAATAGCCGTACCTGAAGCACCAAAATAAAATCCAGGGAATACAATTCCATTGCTTAAAACTAATTTTGCATTTTTCTTAAATGGATTAATCATCAATTTAAAATTAATTAATTCGCGGACAAATAATTTTTTAATAGTAAAAACTTTTTCCAAGGATCTCCTTGATTAATCGAAAATAAAGCCTTATGAAATCCTTCTATTAAATCATCCTCAATTCCTGCTACCCAAAGCACTAAGGCAGCGTTCAAAGCAACAACATCGATATGAGATTTTTGTCCAGAACCATTTAGAACAGACTTTAATATTTCCTCGTTAGATTCAAGATCAGAAACCGCAAGCTTTTCGTTAGCAATATTTTCATGGTTAAAATCTGAAATATTTATTTCTGAAAAACGTAATTCACCATTTTCAACAAATACTAATTTATTTTCTCCTTGAAGCGAAGCTTCATCAAGGCCACCAGAACCATGAACGACTATTGCTCTATTCATACCCATTTTTAAAAGAGCGCTGCCCATAGGTTTTAAAAGATCCTCAGAAGCAACACCTAAAACTTGCGCATTGGGTCTTAAAGGATTTACTAATGGTCCAAGTAGATTAAATACTGTCCTTATTCCAAGGGTCTTTCTTAATGGGGCAAGTTTTATTAAAGATTTATGCCAAACAGGTGCAAACAAAAAAGTTATTCCAATTTCACTTACAGCTGTGATTACTTTTTCTAATGAACAATTTAAATTCAACCCAAGATTCATCAAAACATCAGCAGAGCCAACTTTACCACTAGCACTTTTATTTCCGTGTTTTGCAATTTTTACCCCACAAGATGCCGCTACAAATGCTACTGCTGTTGAAATATTAAATGTATTAGCTCCATCTCCTCCTGTTCCACAAGTATCTACCAGATACAAATTTGGTCTTTCTACTGGCAATTCGCAAACATTTAAAAGTTCCTCAGCCATAGAACTTAGTTCGACACCTGTAGAGCTCTTAGCTCTCAAAGCACTCAAAAAAGCTCCTGTTTCAACATCTGAAATTTCATCATTAAGCCATCTTTGCATTAAAGATCTAGAAGTTAAATCGTCAAGGTTCCTACCCTCTAACAAATTATTTAGAATTTCAGCGTTTGAGAGATTAGAAAACATTTATTTATTGAAAAAAATTAACCAGATAAAATTCAATTTGAGGTATCAAAACCTGAGCCAACTAAATCTTTAGTTGTATTAGAAGGCCTGAAGCTTTTTGACCAAATATTTTTTGTTTTTGAAAAAAGTTCATTTTTAGTTATTTTCCAAAAATTTAAAATTTTTTCAATATCGTTTTTAATTTCAATTTCTCCAGGGAAATTGGTATAACGATTTATCAATCTAGCTAGGTTTATATAGTCAAGATCTTCTGGCATTTTTTTAGTGATAAGGGAATCTATAATGTTTTTGTCGGTTTCATGTAATGGATGAGTTTGTTCGTTACCCATAGATAAATACTGAATCATTTATAAAATTAGCTCACATATTCCAAAATGAAACATTATCTTAATCATATCGGCAAAATAAAATGAAAAATTTGAAGATAAAAATTATATTTAAATACCTAAGACCATACAAAAAAGAATTTTTATATGGAGCTTTGGCTCTCTTGGTAGTAAATATATTAAGTGTTGTAATACCATTGGAAGTAAAAAAGATTATTGACCAATTACAAAATGGATTCTCATCTGATTTTGTTATTTCTAAATCATTGTGGTTAATATTTTTAGCAACTTGTATGGGTTTAATAAGACTATTTTCTAGACAGATTGTTTTCGGTATTGGTAGAAAAGTAGAGGTAAATCTTCGTCAAAAACTTTTTGACCATCTACTTAGCCAAGATCCAGAATGGATCCAAAAAAAAGGTAGTGGAGACATTATTAGTAGAGCAACAAGCGATGTTGAAAACATAAGAAGACTTTTAGGTTTTACTGTTTTAAGCTTGTGCAACATTGTCTTAGCTTATTCATTCACTATTCCTGCAATGTTTTCGATTAATAAAACATTAACAATATCAGCTTTAATGATATTTCCATTAATCCTTGGAATTGTAAGTCTATTCGGCGGCAGAATGGTTAATCAAAGAAAAGCTCAACAAGAATCATTATCCAAACTTAGCGATTTAATACAAGAAGATCTTTCGGGCATAAGCGCGATCAAAATTTATGCCCAAGAGGATTCTGAGATAAAAGAATTTAACTCGTATAACAATGCCTATCGAAATTCAGCGATAAAACTTGCAAGAACAGCGAGTACCCTATTCCCATTGTTGCAAGGTATTTCCTCAATTTCTTTATTGATTTTATTATCATTAGGAACTTTTCAACTAGAGAGTGGATTTATTTCGATAGGAGGTTTAGTAGCATTAATTCTTTACGTAGAAAGACTTGTCTTTCCTACAGCTTTATTAGGTTTCACCTTAAATACTTTTCAACTCGGTCAAGTAAGTTTAGATCGTGTGGAAGAAATCTTTCAGAACAATCCAAATATTGTAGATAGAGCAGATACTAAATTTTTAAAAAGAAAGGTTAGAGGATTGTTAGAAGCAAAAAGTTTAACGATAAAATATCCAGGGTCAAAATTTAATTCATTAAATGGTCTTAATTTTAAAATTTATCCTGGAGAACTTATTGCAATAGTTGGCCCAGTAGGTTGTGGTAAGACAACCCTCGCAAAATCTCTAGGAAGAACTATTGAAATTCCAGACAATCAATTATTTTTAGATGAGCTTGATGTAAAAACATTAAAATTAAGTGATCTTAGAAAAAATATTTCAATTGTTCCTCAAGAAGCATTCCTATTTACTTCTACAATCTCAGAAAATCTTAGTTTTGGAGAACCTAAAGCTTCTAATTTTTTAGTTAAAGAAAGCGCTACAAAAGCTGGATTGATTGGTGATATAAATAGTTTTCCTCAAAAATTTAAAACTATTGTTGGTGAAAGAGGTATTACATTAAGTGGTGGACAAAGGCAAAGAACTGCACTGGGAAGAGCACTACTTGTTAATTCTCCTATTGTTGTTCTTGATGATGCTTTAGCAAGCGTAGATAATAAAACAGCAGCAAGAATAATAGATGAAATAAGTGATAGAAGTAATAAGACAATCATAATGATTAGTCACCAACTTTCTGTTGCAGCTACTTGTGATAGGGTTTTAGTAATGAATAAAGGAGAAATAGTACAAGAAGGGAAACATAGAGATTTAGTTAAAGAGAAAGGGCTATATAAACAACTTTGGGAAAGAGAACTAGCTACCAGAATTGTTAAGAGCTAGAAGAAATTTTTTTTCTTATAATTAATACATTTAAATTATGTTTAAATTCCTTAGAAAGATCATGAATAATGAGGATGTAAATTTCACTAATGATTCTTATTCATTACATAGAATATTAAAAACAGATATTAAAAAAGAACCTAATATCCAAGAAGATGAAATAATTTTTGGATGTGGTTGTTTCTGGGGAGCTGAAAAATGTTTTTGGAAGCTTCCTGGAGTTGTAACAACTTCTGTAGGTTATGCTGGTGGGCAAAAAAACAATCCCACTTATTATGAAGTATGTTCCGGTTTAACTGGTCATTCAGAAGTTGTAAGAGTTATATGGGATAAAAGAGAAATAGATATAAGTGATTTATTAAAAATGTTTTGGGAATGTCATGACCCTACTCAAAAAAACAGGCAAGGTAATGATATGGGAACTCAATATAGATCAGCAATATATTACACAAATGATAAAAATTTCAAAACCATATTAGCCAGTAAGGAACAATATCAAAAAGAACTAAACAAAAAAAATCTTGGTTTAATTGAAACGGAAATAAAAATGATTGATGCATATTTTTATGCAGAAAAATACCATCAACAATATCTTGCATCAGCTGGAAGCAGACAATATTGTTCAGCTTCCCCTACAAAAGTTAAGTTAGGAGTTTTTACTGGAAGCAACTATAAATTAAAAGACCATATATGGGAAAACTTTAATTGGGAAGTTGACAAGTGCGTATTGAGATCTGATAACAATCCTATCAAGAATAACATTTAAATCAATCTTATCTTTATAGTAAATATACGGGGCGTAGCGCAGTTTGGTAGCGCACCACTTTGGGGTAGTGGGGGTCGTGGGTTCAAATCCCGCCGTTCCGATTACTTATCGTCTTCGTTTATAAGGGATTTGTATAGTTTATAAGAACTTATTCCTACAGCTATGAAAGTAAAAGAAGAAAAAAATGCTAAAACCAATATAGTAAGATTTGAAACTTCTACTTCACCTAGTTGGAAAGATATAAAAATATTCATTGGAAAGAAATTATATTAAACCATAACACAATTGTAAAAAATTTTTTTTCACAATCAATTATAAATTCAGAAGAATTACAACACCAAAAATAACTCTATAGATAATAAATATTTTCAATCCATTAGAAGAAAAATACTTTATTAAAAAATCAATAGCTAATAAAGAGGACAAAAATGTCGAAACAAGACCAACAAAAAGAGGGAGAAAACCTAATGAAAAAAATTCATTAAAAGAAGAAATAAACTCAACAATCGCAGCAATAGAGATAGCTGGCATCCCTAGTAGAAAAGAAAATTTCGCAGCATCGCCTCTTTCCCATCCTGATATTAGAGCGCTAGAAATAGTAATACCCGATCTTGAAACACCAGGAAAAATGGCAAATGCCTGAAAGAAACCTATCAAAAAACTATCTGAATAATTATGGTTTTTAATATTAATAGAACCTCTTTTAGAGCTATCTGCCAAATACATAAAAAAAGCCATTAGGAATGAGACCAATGCTATTGATAAATTTGAACGAAGAACACTATCAAAAAAATAAGGAAAAAATAATTTTATACTCCCGCCAAGCAAAACAATTGGGATAGTCCCAATCAAAACAGACCAATATAATCTTTGATGCAAGATATACTCATAAATTTTTTTTGAAGACTGACTTCTAAAATTAAAAATATCATTCCTAAAATACCAAGCTATAGCAATAACACTTCCAAGTTGAATAGTAGCGGACAAAGAGGCTCCAGGATCATCAATACCTAAAAAAAGAGAAATAACTTTTAAATGAGCTGTACTACTTACAGGAATAAATTCCGTAAAACCTTGTATTAAGCCATATAAAATAAATTTTAAATATTCCAAAAAATTATTAAATTTACCTCATTAATTAATAGCAATTTACATTTAATAATTAGAAGCTAATATAGAAAAATGAAAAAAAAATTTATTTTAATATTATTTTTTCTTTTTTCCTTAATCTTTTCTGATTCTGCAAAAGCTAACTATTGGTTAATAATTGGAACTTATAGACAAGGGCCAGGAAGAAGGCCAGAGGTTAGTGGAATAACGAGTCCTTCTTTACATTCAATTCCCATGAAAGATTTAGATACATGTCAAAAGGCAGGTGAAAAAATTACAAATGAAATATATAAACCTGTTTGGCAATTTGATAGTAGATGGACATGTATATTTAGAGGTGATTAAAATTAAAATTACCTTTTAACATCATGAGCACAACCATCTCCTTTATAGTTTTCACTCTCGTAAAAATCATTTTTTGTACCAAAGTAAACAGTTAATAAAACAAATGGTAAGCTTAATATAAATAAAATAGTTGTTAAATCCATAGAGTTAAAATTATTTAGTAAGGTTATGAAAATTTAAATAACCCTTTGTTAATTAAACTTAGTGTTAATAATCTGTAGGTCCTTTAATACCCAGATAAAAGAAGGCTCCTAAACCAACTAAAAGTAAAACTCCAGCGATGGCCGCAGAAGGGACAAAACCTCCTATTGCAAAGGATGAAAAATAATACATTTATAAAACAAAAACTAGTTTGATAATATCAATAAAAAATAGGTATTTGTAAAAAATTTTGACTCGAAGACAATTAGAGAATATCTATACTAGGCAACTAAAGTCGAATCTTCGTTATCAGCAGAAATTCTTATTCTCTCTTCCAACTTAGGGCCATATAATTCATTTCCCCAGATTTCAACTCTTGAATCATTTGGGGCCATAAAAGTAAGAATGTCAGTTGGGAATAAAACTCTCTCTAAAAAAAAATTTGATGGGCCAATACATCTCAAAACGACCATTCTAGCTCCTTCATTTTTGTAAGAAAACTCAACCATCCCTTAACAGCAAAATAAAATTAATTAAACACCATTTAGAGCTATAAAAAATGTATAAAAAATTACTGAAAAAAAAGAAATTTAGAAAATACTATAAATTTAATCCAGCCTCAATTAAATTTCTTTCTTGATCAATTAATAAAAGCGCATAAGAATTTATAAAATCAAAACTTTTATGAGGGATAGAGACATTAAGCATTCTTAGGAAATTAGATAATTTTTCATCTTTAAGAGCGTTGCCTTTCTGTAAAAACATTTCTTTTTCTTGATCTTTTTTCCAACTATTCATATATTCAATCTTCAATGGCTTTAAGTGCCAAATTTTATCGATTAAGGTCCAAATATCTAAATACTCATTTAGGTTATTTTGGATGTTATATATATAAGAAGACTCATTAGGACTCAAATTCATTGTATTTATAAATGGATCATTTATGTCAATAGGGTAAGGTTTTATTCCCAAAAACCATCCCTCAAGAATTAATAAATCAGGATTATCTAATCTCCAATGAGATCTATCACCTAAGCCATTTCTTAAAGATTTATCGAAAACCGGTACATTTAATTCTCCATTTATCTTCCAATTTAATAATTTTTCATGCATTAATTTTACTGAATGACTACCAGGAAAGCCTCTTGAAACATTCCAAGGGTTATTCTTAATTGCTAATTTCATTTCATCTGATGGGAGATAAAAGTCGTCAATTGAAATAACCGCAATTTTGAAGTTTAATTTTAACGATATAGCTTCGAGCCATTTACCTAGTGTTGTTTTGCCTGTACCAGGTAGCGCTGAGATCCCAATTATTTTTCTATCAGAAAAATAATTTTTAAATTTATAAGCCTGAGAAAAAATGGGTAAAGCTAAACCCCAAATCCAATCATCATTTACTTTATTGTTCCAATATTGATCGATTGAAAGAATATTTCTTTGATTATTCCAAAAATTGAACCATTCATCCAAGGATTCCCAACCAATATCAATAATTAATCTTTCAAATTTATCAAGAGGAAATTTAATATCTAAATCTTTCATCTTTCTAACTTAGTTCTCGCTTATTTATCAATTTATTGATTTCATTTTTCCAACCATATCCATTTGGTTCAGAAGCTAAAATAAATTCCAAATCTTTTAATTGATCTAGTAAATTTATGTTAGGTCCTTCTATTCCAGGTATAACAATTTTAATATCTGAGTTTAATAGTAGAGGCAAATCATTTGGAGAATCACCCAAACCAATAATTTCAATATTTTGTATATTTGAATATTCTTTAAGAGCATTTATTGCTTTACCTTTATTCGAATTTGTAGATAATAAGTGACTCATTCTATTTCCCTTAAAAATATCAACATTAAATTTTCTACAACAGATATTAATTTTCTCTTCTAAATAACCTGGGGGATTTAAAAAAGGCATGCTCCAGTGTCTATCTCGCATTAAGTTCAAAGAGTTGCCTTCTAAACCTGTAAGCTGAGTAGCTTCTTGATCAGTGAGATTATTAAGAGGCGTAAGTTTGTAATCAATTTCTATAGAAATAAAATTTAAGATTTCTTCTAGAGATTCGTATTTTATTCCAAGAATAATTTCTCCATTTACTCTTTTAAGAGATTCACCATATATTGCCGCACCATTCTCAACAATATAAGGATCCGTCAAGTTAAGTTCCTTTCTAATAACTTTTACTTCAGAAGCGGTTTTGCTTGTACAAAGAATTACGGGTATAGATAATTTTTGTAGTTTTTTTATAGTTTCTTTAGCAGGTGATAAATCATATGAGTGATCCATTAAAGTACCATCTACATCACTTACTACCCAAATAGAAGAATTTCCTATCATATTTATAAAGCACTAAGCCAAACCACTTGAAAAGGATCAAGACTAATATTTTTGCAATTGTATTTAGTGGATGTTAAAAAATCATGGGTATTGAAATCATTATCAATTATTTTTGGTAGATCATTATCATTCAATTGATAATTAATTTTATTTTCAGTCATATTATGGATTGCAAAAACAGACGTAAGACCTTTACCTCTTTTAATTACAACAATATCACTTCTATCTTTAGACAAACATTTCATATTTGAACAAGGGTGAAATTGTTTTAATTCTGACCTGACATTCATAGCATTACGAAGATATTTTAAGTTTTTATTAGCATTAGATTCAGGATTATTTAAAACGGCTGAAAGATTTTCTGCTTTAAACTTTTCTCTGTTTAGATCTCTTCTTTGACCTGTCATAGAAAAACTTTTGATATCATTTTCTGAAGCTAGTAATGCTGGTAAATAAAATGCAGGGACCCCTTTCAGAGCCATTACTAATAATTGACTCAAAATAAATCTCTCATATTGAAATCTTTTAGAATCTCTACTGGAGTCTTCCATTGCACTCCACCAACTAATATTCAATTCATAAGGTTTATCATTACCATTTGATAAACGTCTATGACTTACTAATCCTCCTCTTTTTTCACAATTAATTAATAAATCTTTAATTCTCTGCTCATTCATTAAACCCTCAAGAGCTCTTAAACCAACGCCATCATGTGATGCAGTAAAATTGAATAGAGTAGTATTGTCAGGTAATATTGGCCAATCATAAATCCATGAGTTTAGAATATCAGCTTTTGAAGAAATAATTGCCTCTAGGAGAAGAGGAGGCAATGGGAAATTATATGCCATATGGGCTTCATCATTAGGAATCAGATAAGATAGATTTTCCTTTTGAGGAACATTAGTTTCAGTTATTAAAACTCCATCTTCTAGAAGATTATTTAAAAGAACTCTTAAAATTTTTACAATTGAATGTGCTTTTGGCAAATGTAAGCATGTTGTCCCTGATTCCTTCCAAATAAAACCTACAGCATCAAGCCTGAACCATTTAATTCCATTAGATAAATAAGTAATAATTAAATTTAAGAACTCAAGAGTCATTTTTGGATTATGCCAATTCAAATCAATTTGATCTGGACCAAAAGTTGTCCAAACTTGTTTAGGGCCATCGTTTGTATTTATTTGAGAAAACAAGGAGGAACTTCTTGGTCTAACTACATTTGACCAGTCAAGATTATGTTTGGGTGAAAAAACATTTGATATCCCTGGTTCTTGAGATTTAATAAATTGTTGAACCCATGGGTGAGAGGATGAAACATGGTTTAATACCAAATCAGCCATCAAATCATGATTTTTTGAAATACTTTTGAGATCATCCCATCCACCAAATTTTTCTTCTAGGGAATCATAACTTGAAACGGCAAAACCTCCATCGCTTGTTGATTTCAAAAAAGGAAGAATATGTACAACTTTAGAAAGACTGCCAAAATGTTTACTTAACAAGTCCTTAAGAGTAGTTAATGTTGCCTCACCATTTTTGTAAACACTATCAGCATAAGTTATCAAAACCGAATGAGATTCATTCCACCTTTCTCTATCTTTTATTTCTTCATAAGCAGATTTCTCTGAGAAATCATCTAAAATCTGTAATAATTGATTTGAAATAAAATTAATTTCTTCTGTAGTATTATTTGAATAAATTGTTTTCAACAATTTATAAATTTTTAATCTATCTAATTTTTTCTCTGAATCAATTTGCTTCACTTTGAAAAAATCATCGAAGTATTAATACTATTCTGCACACCAATTAGAAAATGGACTTTCAACAAGGGTTAATCACAACAATACATGAATATGGAGTCACAAGAAATTTACTTAAAGAATTAAACAAAAGTCTTACAAAAAGATCAACCAGCATTCTAATTCCTTGCTTATATGAAGAGTTTGAGAGACCAGCTTTAAAAGATATCAGAGAAGTTTTAAAAAACCTTACAGGTTTAAATGAATTAGTTATTGCTCTCTCTGCAAAAACTGTTGAGCAAGTTAAAGCAGCAAAATCATTTTTTGACTCAATGCCATTCCCAGTTCACGTTCAATGGACTAATTCTCCCTCTGTAATAGAGCTGTTAAAAAGCCAAGAAAAAAATGGGTTAGAACTTTTAGGGACTCCAGGTAAAGGATGGGCTGTCTGGCAAGGCATAGGAGTTGCAACTAGAAAATCAGAGGTTGTTGCTCTTTTTGATGCTGATATAAGAACTTTTAGCCCTTTATATCCTTCAAGAATGATCCTTCCACTTCTAGATGAATCATATGGAATATCTTATGTAAAGGCTTTTTACAGTAGGTTATCTTTAGAAACAAATCAATTGCAAGGAAGAGCAACAAGATTATTTGTGGGTCCTTTATTAGCGAGTCTTGAGCAATTAGTTGGGAAGGGGCCCTTTTTACAATATCTACAATCTTTTAGATATCCATTGGCAGGAGAGTTTGCTTTTACTAAAGACCTAGCTATGAATTTAAGAATACCTTGTGACTGGGGCTTAGAGATAGGTTTATTATCAGAGGTTTATAGAAATGTAAGAACCTCTAAAATAGCCCAAGTTGACCTAGGTTTGTTTGATCATAAACATAAGAATATTGGTGATTCTTCTAAAGAAGGATTGCAAAAAATGTGTACGGAAATACTTTCAAGTGTTTTAAGAGGTCTAATGGAGCATCAAGCCGAAACCTTAACTAGCACTCAACTGGCAACTTTAGAAGTTCTCTACAAAAGAGTTGGAGAAGATCGTGTAAAACAATTTGGATTAGATTCAGCAGTTAATCAACTTCCATACGATAGGCATGAAGAAGAACTATCAGTACAAAAATTTGCGAAACTTTTGAGACCTGCTACAAAAGATTACCTAGCTTGTCCTACAACACAACAGTTACCAAGTTGGTCAAGAGTTTTATCTTGTGAGAACAAACTGCAAGAAGATTTAGCTATTGCTGGGACAAAAGACATAAAGACAAGTGAAAAAGAATTAATTAAAAACTTCTAAAGCAAAAAATACCTCTGAGCCATTGGGACTACATCAAGTGGTTCACAAGTAAGAAGTTCCCCATCGGAAAAAACTTCATAAGTTTGAGGATCAACAGAAATATTGGGTAGTTTACTATTTAGTTTTAAGTGTGATTTATTGATAGTTCTCGTATTTTCTACGGCAATACAATTCTTTTGTAATCCTAATTTCTTTGGAATATCTTGATCAATTGAATTTTTACTTAAAAAGGTAAAAGAACTCTTAATTAAGGAATTACCAAAATTTGCAAACATAGGTCTACCATGAACTGGACCTGGAGTAGGTATTGAAGCATTTGCATCACCCATTTGAGACCAAACTATAGATCCTCCTTTAACAACTAATTCAGGCTTTACTGCAAAAAAGGAGGGTTTCCACAATACTAAGTCTGCAATTTTTCCTTTTTCAATAGAGCCAACATATTTATTAATTCCATGCGCTATGGCAGGATTAATTGTAACTTTAGAGATATATCTCTTTACTCTGTAATTATCGTTCCTATCAGAATCCTGTGATAAAGGTCCTCTTTGTACTTTCATTTTATGGGCAGTTTGGAAAGTTCTTGTTATTACTTCACCAACTCTTCCCATAGCTTGAGAGTCACTAGCGATTATTGAGAAGGCTCCTATATCATGAAGGATATCCTCTGCAGCAATAGTCTCTCTTCTTATCCTTGATTCAGCGAATGCGATATCTTCTGGGATTTTAGAATCTAAATGATGACAAACCATTAGCATATCAAGATGCTCTTCTAGTGTGTTTCTTGTATAGGGTCTTGTTGGATTAGTACTACTTGGAAGAACATTTTTTTCTCCACAAATTTTAATGATATCTGGGGCATGACCTCCTCCTGCTCCTTCTGTATGAAAAGTATGAATTGTTCTTCCTGCAATAGCATTGATAGTATCTTCAACAAAGCCTGCCTCATTTAAAGTATCAGTGTGAATACAAACTTGAACATCAAAGTTATCGGCAACGTTTAAACAAGAATTTATAGTTGATGGAGTCGTTCCCCAATCTTCATGAAGCTTTAATCCGCATGCACCGGCCTCGACTTGATCAATAAGATTTCTCTCATTCGTTGAATTTCCTTTACCAAAAAAACCTAAATTCATAGGAAATGCTTCTGCAGATTGAAGCATGCGAGAAATATGAAAACGGCCAGGTGTGCAGGTAGTCGCATTTGTTCCGGTTGCAGGTCCAGTTCCTCCTCCCAACATAGTTGTGATTCCTGAAGCGAGTGCCGTTTCAATTTGTTGGGGACATATAAAGTGTATATGAGTATCTATTGATCCTGCAGTAAGAATATGCCCCTCACCAGCTATTACTTCTGTTGAGGCTCCAATAACAATATTAACTTTATCTTGGATATCAGGATTACCAGCTTTCCCGATTTGAAAAATCTTCCCGTCTTTTAATCCTACATCCGCCTTAATTATTCCCCACCAATCTAAAATCAAAGCATTGGTTATTACGGTATCTACAGCTCCATCTCCTCTTGTAACTTGAGACTGTCCCATCCCATCTCGAATAACCTTACCACCTCCAAATTTAACTTCATCTCCGTAAGTAGTTAAATCTTTCTCTACTTCTATAAATAATTCGGTATCTGCAAGCCTTACTCTATCCCCAGTAGTGGGTCCGTAAGTTTGAGCGTAAGTTTTTCTATCAATTTTATAGGACATAATTTTAACTATCTAAAGAACCGTTAACTAGTGAATTAAAACCAAATGCATTTCTCAAACCTGTAAATGGTACTAATTTGACATCTGTAGTGTCTCCTGGTTCAAATCTAATTGCTGTTCCTGCTGGTATGTTAAGACGCATACCAAGTGTTATTTCTCGATCAAAAATTAATGCCCTATTTGCTTCAAAAAAATGATAATGAGATCCTACTTGCACAGGTCTATCACCAGAATTCGAAACGGTTACAGTTTTAACTTCCTTGCCAAGATTTAGTTCGATTTCACCTTGTTCAGGAATTATTTCGCCAGGAATTAAATTGCTCATAACTAATTAATTGGATTGTGAATAGTAACTAATTTAGTCCCATCAGGAAAAACTGCCTCTATTTGAACTTCATCAACCATTTCCGGAATGCCCTCCATAACTTGTGATTTTGAAAGCCAGGTAGTTCCCTCTGACATTAATTGACTAACACTTTTCCCGTCTCTAGCTCCTTCAAGAACTTGAAAACTTAAAAAAGCAATTGTTTCAGGATAATTCAGCTTCAGACCTCGATTAAGTCTTCTTTCAGCTAAGAGCGCAGCAGAAAAAATCAATAATTTATCCTTTTCTTGAGGTGAAAGATGCATAATAAAAAATTAATCTATTAATTCTTAAAAAAGGTTCTCTCTGAACATAATTAATAATTCATAGAATCTTGTAAAGGCCATACACCTTGATATTTTGGCTCACAAAATCCACACACAGACCTAATTTGTTTCCAAATACAAAAAAAACATTTCCTAGCATCTTGAGAAGAACTCCCTAGGAATCTTACAGAGACACCATTTTCAAGAATTCCAATAGATAAATTATTATCATTTTCATAAAAAATCTTTTTTATATTTACCACTAGATTATTTATTTTTGATTTGGAAAAATCTTTTTCGCAAATCCAAATTAAGGATCCAAAAACGGGCATGTAATCCATACCTGACTTGGCCACAAAACTTGCTTTAGATAATTCAATTTGATCAACATATTCCCAATCATCATATAAATCATTATTTCTCATAATTTCTAATTTGGACCTAAAAACTCCACTTTCAATAGACTCTCCAGAAGAAGATCTTCCAAGTCTTATTAAATCAGTAAATAAAAAACTTGAAGTTTCTGAAATAGATATTTTAAACTTTTGCTCATATAAACCATTTGCAAAGATAATCGTTTCTTGGGGGAGATATTCCAAATGAGAATTGTCAAGAATGTTTATGAGATTCTTTTGCTTTGAAAAAATTCCTTTTGGATTGATTTTAGATCTTCCAACAGATCCATATACTTTCTGAGCTGAAGAAGTAGTCAACAAAACCTTAGAGTTTTTTTCAAGATTTACTTCAAAATCAAGTAAATCTCCCCCTACTAACCCCCCTGCAGTATGTAGAACAGGCAAAATGCATCTGCCCTCTTGATCATGAGTAGACTTCAATAACTTATAAGGAGAAGTTGCTTTAGATTTAAAGATTGTTTTATCAACATTTCCTAAACTTGCTTTATTATTGAAAAAATTTAAGAAACAATTACCTTCACATGAAGTTTTAATCATAAATTGTTTTCTTTAATTACTAAATTAAAGTAACTAAAAATTTTGATTATGAGAATGAATAAACAAATTGTTGTAACTGATTGGATTAAGGAAAAACCGAAATTAGGTTCATTTTTAAAACTTACCTTAAGTTCAGATGAAAGAAGAATATTACGAGGTAGAAGATTAACTGATTGTGATCAAGAAATATTTTTACAATTACCTAGAAAGGGCAAATTAAATGATGGAGATATTCTTTTAACTAATGAGTCAAATTATTTTGTAGAGATAATTGCCAAAATAGAAGATTTAATTGAAATAAGTTCAAATTCAAAAATTGAGCTTATTAAAACTGCTTATCATCTAGGCAATAGGCACGTGGAAGTAGAAATCGAAGAAAGCATTATTCTAACAAAAAGTGATTATGTCATTAAAAATATGCTCCTTAGTTTTGAAGTTGATGTAAAAAATACTAAGAAAAAGTTTTTTCCTGAGAGAGGAGCCCATAGTCATGAGTAAAAGTCACTTATTAAAATATTTATTAATAAGTCCTAACCTACCAGTTGGAGGATTTTGTTATTCTGAGGGAATGGAGAGCTATCTTCATAATAAAAATTTAAAAGACTCAAATTCGGTAAAAGAATTAATCATAAGTGAACTAAAAATTGGCCAGATCAGACTAGATGCAAGACTTTTATTAAATTTTTTTGATATTTTCAATGAGATAAACGACAGCAAAATAAATTTAAAAAGTAACTTGCAAAAGCTAATGAGTCTGGATAAATGGATACTCTCATCAAAGGACTCTCTCGAAATGAGAGAACAACAAATTCAAATGGCAAAATCTCTCTTTGATTTAACCAAAGAATTTGGATTTGAATATCTATATGAAAATAATAAAAAAAGCTCCTGGTCATTAGCTTGGAGTTGGGCTTGTTATTGTTTTGAAATTACGAAGTTAGAAATGGTTGAGAATTTTTTCTACTCGTGGAGTGCAAACCAACTTAGTGCTGCATTAAGAATTATTCCTATTGGGTCAACAGATGCGCAATTAATTCAGAGAGACTTATTAGCAATAATTTCTAAAGTTTCTAAAGAAATTATGGACAAAGATATTGATGACATTTATTTTGGCAATGTAGGTTTAGCTATGGCACAACAAAAACATAATGACCTTTATACAAAACTTTTTAGAAATTAATTTATGAGCAGCAAATTGAGAGTAGGGGTTGCTGGGCCGGTAGGTTCAGGAAAAACTGCATTATTAGAGACTCTATGCTTAAGCCTTAAAAAAAATTATGAGATAGCAGTTGTCACCAATGATATCTACACCAAAGAAGATGCTAATTTTCTAATAAATAAAAAAGTTTTAGAGGAAGGAAGGATTATTGGTGTAGAAACAGGAGGTTGTCCTCATACAGCGATAAGAGAGGATTGTTCCTTAAATAAAAATGCAGTTTTAGATTTAGAAAATAAATATAATCCTTTAGATTTTGTTTTTGTAGAAAGCGGAGGTGATAATTTAGCATCTAGTTTTAGTCCAGAACTTGTAGATTTATCAATATACGTTATTGATGTATCTGCAGGAGACAAAATTCCTAGAAAAGGGGGACCAGGGATAACAAGATCAGATTTATTATTAATAAACAAAATTGACTTAGCAGATATGGTTGGTGCAGATTTAAATATTATGAAAAGTGATACGGAATTTATGAGAAAAGATAAACCTTGGTTTTTTACCAACCTTAGTTGCGGCATAGGAGTTGAAAAAATAACTCAATTTTTAGAATCTCATATACCAAACAATCGAAACTAGAAAAATGTCTATTACTAATATATTGGATTCAACAAAAAGTTACGACTGATACAAAACTAATCCGCACTCGTTAATAACTTTTACTTTATCCCCCTAATGAGGGTCAATTACCTAATTTATCCTAATTCATGAGAATTTCAAGGCGTATTTTGGCAGGATTAGCTACTGCCTCTCTTGCGGTCACAGCAACTTCATGCGGTGGAGGTGGAACCTCCGGAAGTTTCGACGACACAGTAACCGTTGGTATTTTGCATTCGTTATCTGGAACAATGGCAATTTCTGAATCAACCCTTGTTGATACTGAAAAAATGGCTATTGAAGAGATAAATGCTGCCGGTGGTGTAACAGTTGGCGGTAAAAGCTACAAAATAGAATACATAGTTGAAGATGGTGCATCTGACTGGCCTACTTTTGCTGAAAAATCTAAGAAACTTATAGACCAAGACGGAGTTCCTGTCGTATTTGGCGGTTGGACATCTGCTAGTAGGAAGGCAATGTTACCAGTCTACGAATCAAAGGATGCTTTCCTTTACTACCCAATTCAATATGAAGCTCAAGAATGTTCTAACAACATTTTCTATACAGGAGCCACCCCAAACCAACAGTCAGAACCCGCTACAGATTTCATGTATAAGCGTTCTCCAGCAGCTGGTGGAGATTTCTTCCTTGTAGGTTCTGATTATGTTTTCCCAAGAACTTCCAACACAATCACAAAAGCTCAGGTAAAACAGTTAGGAGGTAAAGTCGTTGGAGAAGATTACCTTCCATTAGGGAATACTGAAG
The DNA here is from genome assembly GCF_017696055.1 of Prochlorococcus marinus XMU1406. Taxonomy (NCBI): domain Bacteria; kingdom Bacillati; phylum Cyanobacteriota; class Cyanophyceae; order Synechococcales; family Prochlorococcaceae; genus Prochlorococcus; species Prochlorococcus marinus. Next base: position 740,476 of record NZ_JAAORG010000001.1, on the reverse strand, counting down.
TTGCTCCAATTATCTCAAAAATCAAAAAGGCGCTTCCTGAAGGTGGAATAATCATTAATACACTTAATGGTGACCAAAACGTTGCATTCTTCAAACAGATTCAAGACGCGGGTATCACGCCTTCTAGTGGCTACTACGTAATGAACTATTCAATTGCTGAAGAAGAGATTAGTACAATTGGTCCTGAGTTCCTTGAAGGTCACTACGGTGCTTGGAACTACATGATGTCAATTGATACTCCTGCATCTAAGAAATTTGCTGCAAGTTTCAAGAAAAGATGGGGAGCAGATCGTGTTGTAGCTGATCCACAAGAATCTGCTTATAACATGGTTTACTTATGGAAACAAGCGGTTGAAGATGCTGGAACATTCGACGACAACGCTGTAAGGGAAGCCCTAGTTGGACAAACTTTTGATGCCCCACAAGGTCCAGTTGAAGTTATGCCTAATCACCACTTATCTCAAACAGTAAGAATTGGAGAGATTAATGCAGAGGGTGGGTTTACAATTCTTGAAGAGACAGGAGTTGTTCTTCCTCAAGCATGGAACCAAAAGCATCCAAGCTCAAAAGGATTTGCATGCGATTGGACAGATCCTTCAAAAGGAGAAAAGTATAAGCTTTAATTTAATTAAAACCTATACTTCAAAATAATAAGGAGGTTAACACCTCCTTTTATTTTATATAATCAAATATTTTCTTTTTCTAAATTGGAGTTACTTCTCGATAGTCTTTTTAACGGTGTTGCAATCGGATCTGTACTACTTGTTGCTGCATTAGGTCTAGCAATTGTTTTTGGTCTTATGGGTGTAATAAATCTTGCCCATGGAGAACTTATGATGCTTGGGGCTTACACAACATACGTAACACAATTAATTTTCAAATTACCTTTATTAAAACCTTTCTACAATTCTTACATAATAGTTTCTATTTTCCTCGCTTTTATTGTTAGTGGGGTAGTAGGCATTCTCCTGGAAAAAACCATAATAAGAAAGCTTTATGGAAGTCCACTAGAAACACTTCTCGCAACTTGGGGCGTAAGCTTAATTCTTCAACAATTTGTAAGAAGTGTACCTTTAGCTTATGGGACCGGTCTGGTTATAAGTCTATTAATTGGTTTATTCTTACCAGCAACATTCCCTTCAAAAATAAAAGAATCAATAAATTTTAAATATTTTAAATTTAGTTCTTGGATATTTGCCGCTTTAACTGGGGTCATGACAGGTAGCGTAATCTCATCCTCAGTCAGCAAACTTAGTAGAGCAAGCGCAAGAAATGTTGATGTAACAGCACCCTCATGGATGAGAGGTCAAGTAGAAATTATTGGCACTGCATTTCCTAAAACAAGATTAATGATAATTGTCATTACTCTAATCTCTGTAATAGCAATTACATTATTTCTTAATCAAAGTGCTTGGGGGATGCGTATAAGAGCAGTTACTCAGAACCGACAAATGAGTGATTGCCTTGGTATATCTACTGAAAAAGTGGATATAATTACTTTTGGAATTGGATCTGGCTTAGCAGGAGTTGCAGGGGTAGCAGTATCTCTTTTAGGTTCTGTAGGACCAAATGTTGGAGGAAACTATATTGTTGGTTGTTTTATGGTTGTAGTGCTGGGAGGAGTAGGAAATTTATTAGGAACAGTACTTGCTTCATTTGGAATAGGAATAATGACTGATTTAATTGGAGCTGGAAGGCTCTTATCAATATGGCCAGACATGCCTTTACCTTTATCAAACACAATCAACTTTTTTGCGACCACAAGTATGGCTAGAGTAATGATATTTGCACTAATTGTTATATTCTTACAATTTAAACCTACAGGTTTATTTCCTCAAAAAGGAAGGATGGTTGAAAACTAATGTCCTTAAGTAAAATTAAATTTGATAAAAAAATAGTATTATCATTTTGGATAATATTAATAGCCTTAATTATTGCAGCACCAACTCTACTCCCTGTATTTAGACTAAACCTTCTTGGTAGATACTTATCTTTATCCATAGTTGCACTTGGTGTTGATCTTATCTGGGGATATACAGGTTTACTAAGTCTTGGACAAGGTATATTTTTTGCACTAGGTGGATATTGTGCAGCAATGTATTTGCAAATAACCAGCTCTTCTGAATTTCCAAATAATATTCCTGAATTTTTTGCTTTATATGGTGTAGAAAAATTACCTTTTTTCTGGGAACCGTTTAGATCGCCTGTTTTTACCTTCTTCGCTATCTGGATAATTCCAGCATTGGTTGCTGGTTTAATTGGATTTCTTGTTTTCAGGAATAGAATCAAAGGGGTTTATTTTTCTATACTTACTCAAGCTTCTCTTCTTGTATTCTTTAATTTTTTTAATGGACAACAAAAACTTATAAATGGAACAAATGGATTAAAAACAGATGTAACCCAACTATTTGGTCAGATGGTAGGTTCTGAGTCCATGCAAAGAATATTCTTTTGGATAACTGCCATACTAGTAATAGCCGCATGGTTTTTTGCAAAGTGGGTAGTGAAAGGGAGATTTGGAAATATCCTTATAGGAATACGAGATGATGAACCAAGAGTTAGGTTTACAGGATACAATCCAGTCATATTCAAGACGATAATATTTTCTATTGCTGGTGGTCTCGCAGGTATTTCGGGAGCTTTATATACTGTTCAGTCTGGAATAGTATCACCTCAATTTATGACGGTTCCCTTTTCTATAGAAATGGTTATCTGGGTTGCTGTTGGAGGAAGAGGAACTTTATTGGGAGCGATACTAGGAGCAGTTTTCATCAATTATGCAAAAAGTCTAGTTAGTGAAGCGTTACCTGCTAGCTGGATGTTTATTCAAGGAGGGTTATTTATCTTAGTTGTAACAGCTCTGCCAGAGGGAGTTTTAGGATGGATTCAAGGAGATGGTCCTAGGAATCTTCTTCAAAGATTTGGTTTGAAAAGGAAGATTGAAACCTATCCAAGCTTAGAAGTTAACAATAAGGAGGAGAATAATGAATAATAAAGATCTTCTAAATTTAATAGATATTACTGTTAGTTTCGAGGGTTTTTTAGCTCTTAACAAACTAAATTTAAATTTAAAGAAAGGAGAATTAAGAGCTGTCATAGGACCCAACGGCGCAGGTAAAACAACATTTCTTGATGTAATAACTGGAAAAGTTAAGCCAACAAAAGGTGAAGTAATTTTTAAAGGGGAATCTTTAGTAGGTAGAAAGGAGCATAAAATAGCCAGACTTGGAGTTGGAAGAAAGTTCCAAAGTCCAAGAATCTTTGAGAATCTAACAGTTAAAGAAAATCTTGAAATCTCGGTGACAACTCCTAAAAGTCCCTTAAACCTTATAAATAAGAGTATTAAGGATGAGCAGCTTAACGAGATTGACCGTCTTATGAAGATTGTTAATTTAGCTCAAAAAGTGGATTCTAAAGCAGGATCTCTATCACATGGCCAAAAACAATGGCTCGAGATAGCCATGTTAGTAGGACAGAAGCCAGATTTAATGTTAGTAGATGAACCTGTTGCTGGTTTAACTGATGAAGAAACTGATCTTACAGCTGATTTATTAAAATCTTTATCAGGAGAAAATACCGTAGTGGTAATAGATCATGATATGGAATTTATAAGAAGACTTGATAGTAATGTTTCAGTATTAAATCAGGGCACAGTATTATGTGAGGGAACGATGGAAACCATACAAAAAGATAAAAAAGTTATTGATGTTTATTTAGGAAGACCTGAGGACTAGTTATGGAAAATTTACTCGAAATAAAATCGTTAAATACCTATTATGGCGAGAGTCATATTCTTAGAGATGTAGATTTAAATGTTAAATCAGGAGAAATGGTTTGTTTGATTGGAAGAAATGGAGTTGGTAAAACAACTTTATTGAAATCACTAATTGGCTTGTTAAAACAAAAAAAAGGTGATATTTATTTGATTGGTGAAAATATCAATAGAAAAGCACCTCATCAGAGGGCGAGGAAAGGAATGGCTTACGTTCCTCAAGGGAGAGAAATTATTCCATATCTATCGGTTGAAGAGAATCTTATGTTAGGAATGGAGTCTCTACCAGGTGGATTATCTAAGAACAAGAAAATAGATCCATTTATTTATGATCTCTTCCCAATCCTAAAAGATTTTCTTCAAAGGAAAGGGGGAGATCTTAGTGGAGGACAACAACAGCAATTAGCTATTGCAAGAGCACTGCTGGGCAAACCTCAACTTCTATTACTTGACGAGCCAACGGAAGGTATTCAGCCTAATATAGTTTTAGACATCGAAAATGCAATTAACCAGATAATTAGAGATACAGGAATTGGTGTTTTATTAGTTGAACAACACTTGCATTTTGTAAGACAAGCCAATAGATATTATGCGATGCAACGCGGAGGTATTGTTGCTAGCGGAAATACTAGTGAGTTGAGTCAAGCAGTTATAGATAAGTTCTTAAGTGTTTAAACAAATTAGTTTACATAAAACTTTTATTCATTTTTCGCATCTTATAAGGTCTATACTGTTCGGATGCTCATTTATATACTTATTAAATTCCATAGCTAGTGTTCTAGCCTCGTAAGCGTCAAAAGCATAAAAACAATTTTCTAATCTTATATTTTGTAAATTACGATAATGAACCGTATATGGCTTCAACATATCATTTTTGTTCATTTTAATTTGCTTAAAAGCAATTATCTTATATCTCAACCTTGCATATAATCGTAAATTTAAAGTACATCTTTTGTGGTTATCAAAATATATTGACTGAAATTATGTATTTAAAGATACTTTAAAAAATAAAAATAATTGAACTATTTGTTTTTATTTTTAGAAACTTGCTTTTTACCTTCTATTAAAAAAACAAATTTTGATAAAATATAACCAAAAACTGGAACCCAAAACTTTTCATAAAAAAATTTCATAAGAAATTAAGCAGCTAATGATTCGTTATCTTCAATTTCATTTTTATTAATACACTTCAAATCTGTTGAATTAAATAAATGCTGCATAAGCAGAAAATCAAGTTCCCCTTTCAACAAATTAGTATCGGATGAAAGTAGATCATCAACAAAATCATCAAAAGTATCTGAAAGAAGATTCACAATTAAAAAATTATTTTTGATATTATCATCGCATTAACAAAAAAAGTCAACCAAATTCTAAAATTAACTTTTGAATTTTTTGATAATTAATAAAGACTAAAAAATTAAATAATAAATATAAACAAGCAAAATAACAGATTTAATATCAAGCTTAGGGTTTTTGAATTAAATTTCATTATCATGATTATCTTAATTTTATATCTCTCCTGATTTGCATTATCAAAACGACAATACACATATTTGCTAAAAAGAAATTTAAAGAATTCATCATCAAACCTTTTAATATATTTATAGCAAAACTATTGATGTGACAATTAGGAAAGAATCACTTAAAAATTTTTTAAACGTAATAAATTTTTATGGCAATCAAATTTGATATTAACTGCTAATTTTAAATATTATTTTTTAATTAACTCGAAGTAACCATTTTTATTTAATAAGTACTTATCAAACCAAAGGCTCAATAGATTATCTAATCCTACTCCATTCATTTTATTTATTTGCGAAGTCTTATAGTCTGAGAGTGCAAGCAATAAATAAGGAAAAATCATATCAGAAACTCCTTTGGGCAGTTTTTCTAAAGGTACTCCATGCGCTCTATCCCATAATATTTGCATATCCTGAGAGAACAAAGAACTCCAATAACTAAAATTACAATATAACTTGTCTGGAGGTAGTAGATTTACAGATGGCACTGGGAGAGATGAATTCATAGGAATAAATATTTTATAGATTAATTGAATTTAGTTTTTGAAATTTCTAAAAATAACTTTAATATGCGAATCTCCTATAAATACAAATTAAATTTAACGCACAGTGTATCACTTAGCAACACTTTATTAAGTGTTATATTTATCCATCATTTCCTGAAATTTTAGGAATGATAAAAACTTTTTATAAGTTTGCAAGTCAAAAGACTCCTGATTCTCCTCATTTAAATGTGTTGATTTACTAGGAATAAAATGCTTGCCTAAGTTATTATCAATTGAAAGTTTTGCTTTATCTAAAAAGTCACCAGAATTATCAAATGAGTTTTGTGGATTATCTTCATTTAGCTGATATGATTGAGCTGCTTTACCATTTTTTTTATTAAATATACCTCTTATAGAAAGTGCTTCTTCTACCAAAATACTTATTATTTTTGAATTACTTAAATTGTTCTCTATGCTCAACTTGTCAATTATTCTCATAACATCTTCTCTAGGAATAAAACCAACTCTTTTTTTCTTGGTAGGCATTTAAAGATTAATTAAAGTTCAGCACTTGACTGTAATAAGTGTTGCACTATATTCATTATAAGTCAATTAAATGCTAATGATTTTACCAACAACATTACTTTTAGGAGCCCTTGGATATCTTTTCTACACCTCAAAAAAAGAACTCTCAGTAGATCACCATGACCATCTAGAAAACGAAAAAGAGAATGATGATTTGTATAAAGATTTAGAAGATCTATTTATTTAAAATTACTGTATATGCATTAAAGAACTTTGTTTCTTGACTAAAGATATACAAAACCTTAAACATAATTAGAATAATATAAAAGCTATAAATTAAATGACTGTCCATCAAGATTACGAAATAAAAATCAATCTAAATGAATTGATTGAGAAGAGAATTCCATGTTGTGATTTACTTCATCCAGATCATTGTCTAACAGAACAACAAGTCTCTGAAATTGCACATGATATACGTATGGATTTAAATTTGCATGATCTTTACAAGCAAGTGGATAAACACATCATGAATTATGTAAATGCAGCTGGCATTGATAACAAAGATCATTGGGTTGAACCTCATCTTCCAGATTTGGAGAGAGATTTAAAAGAAGAAGTAGGTATAGAGTTTGATTAAATTTTTCTCCTAAAAAAGATTAATATATGTATTTTTTTTCTAAATCATCTATTAATTTATAAATACTTTTAGCTGATCTTTTTCTTTTTTTTAAAATTGTAAAAACTATAAATCCAATCAATAATGCAAAAATAGGTGTGAAAATAATAATTTCATGATTCATAACCATCAAACAGAATTATATTATATAAATTATTAAAAACTCTGAATCAATAAAATAGGTACTTTATACAAATATATTTCACTATAAATAATTAAGATTTTTTATAAAGAAGTGAAAGAATTAAAATTTTTTGTAAATTATGTAGATATAAATTTTTAATTCAATACAGATAATGAATAATTATTTTGCCTTAACAGTAACAGAGATGGGGATTGGTAAAATAGAGTTAGTAGTTATTGGCGCAGTAATTTTAATATTTCCAATTTTATTTGTTTATGCATCTAGAAACCTTGATGCAAAGGGAGTTTTCGAATGGATGATGGAGAAACCCAATGATTGGATAGGTAAAAAATAAGCCTTTAAAATTTACATTTTTCTAGTTGAATTTTAAATTTTCTAAATTACTAATATCGAAATCATAAAACTGGCAATTATTTTCTAAATCATTAACTATTGAATTTTTTAGATGAGAATAATCTATCAACTTATTGAGTTTATTATTTTTAAATTCCTTATTAGTTTCTCCAATAGCAAATGCCAAAGCTCCTTCATAAGAAATACCGAATTTGGAAGTGTTGCAGTAAGTTCTAGTGAATTTGTTAGAAATCTTTTTAGTATACTTTTCAAGAGTTTTAGAAGAAGTATCTAATGAGTAAACTGGACTACTAAATAGAAAAAGCAAAGTTAAAGTGAATATCGCAAAAACCCTTTTGATCATAATTTTTCAAAAATTGCAAATTCAATATAGTTTAAAATTCAACTCTCCTGACTATGTTTTATTAAAAATTTATTAACCACAACAGCTATTTCATATTTTGGATGATAAAAACTCTCTAAATGAGTATTTTATAGTTTGAATTTTTTTTGGTAATTTTTTTAAAAAACGCCTAATTGCTTTTGGCATAATAAAAAATTTATATCAATAATTAATAGATAACAAATAATATATGGGTATTCAATAAATAATTATCCAAAAATAAGTAAATTAATTATTAAATATATGTTTTGAGCTATGGAAATGTATTTAAACATGAATTATTGTTTAACTAAGTATTAAATACAAAATTAATATGGCACTACCAGAACTTATTTATGCTCCTATAGATGGCGGAACAATACATAGATATGAAATTAGTGGTGGCAAGAGAAAATTTTTAAGATTTATAGGTTGTTATTTAGGTCAATGTAATTTCCACAAAAATATTGATGATGCTATTGATTACATAAAAAATTTGAAAGAATCACAAAAGATACAAAAAACATGAAATAAATATACATTGATACGATAGAGACTCAATATTTTTGGATAACTACATAATTATTGCTACAAATAATAGAGAATTTTCTTTTTATAAGAAATTGATTATTTACTTGGGTTATAGTTCCGAAAGATAAACAGTCATTTAAAAAAAGAAATTAATTTATGGAAAACAGACAAATTAATTTTTTTAAATCAAAAGACTTTAATACCGTTCTTAAGCCATTTAAAAAAGGAACGGTAGTAAAAATTGACTCGTTTGATATTAGAGAAACTCAAAAAGATTTAAATATAGGTTTATTTGGTTGGTATGCAATTTGTCCCTCTAAAGAACTAAAAAAAAATAAGCTATATTATTTTTCACTCTATGATGAGCCTCTTGTTCTTTATAGAGATGAAAATAAAAACGTTAGGTGCATTAAAAATATCTGTCCACATAGAGGGGCCTCCTTTTTTGGAGGGACATTATCAGATGGAATAATAACGTGCCCATATCATGGAGCTAAGTTTTCATCTGGAGGAAGTTGCCAAAATCTCGACAGAATAACTTGTCGCCATATAGTTGATAATAACTACGATAACTACGCCAAAAGAATTCATTTATCTCAATACAAAACTTCAGAAAAAAATGGATATATTTTTGTACAATTTTCTAAAAAATCTGAGACTGATTTAAATAACATAAGTGAAGATACACCTATAAGTAACTACGAATTATATGAAAATGGTTTTTCACATAAGGATTATGTCTTTGAGGAGGTATTAGTCGACTTCAAATGTGATTGGTCAAGGATTATTGAAAATCACCTAGATATCCTTCATATCTTTTGGGTTCATGGCGATACAATCCCAGATAAAGATGTGAATAAAAACGTATTAGTTAGTTTTAACCAGAAAATTAATATTAATCCCTCATACATTGAAAGTATTTATTATTACAAGAATGACCCTACAAAAGAATTTATTCGGATAAAGTACATACCTCCAGGAAGGATATTAATTTACAAAGGCGATCCTTCCTCATCAAGATATTTACAAGTTTTAGATCATATCCCTCTAGGAAATAACAAAGCAAGAGTGATAGTAAGACACTACAGGAAATTTCTACAAAATAAACTACTTAATAACCTCTTATTATTTAAAGAGACTCAAAGAAAGATTTTTTATAAGATATTCGATGAGGATTATATGATTTTAAAAACACAAACATATAATCACGATATGGGATATATAAGTAAGGATGAAATAAAATTATTGGGAGAAGATAGGATAATAAATTATTTTTGGAAGTGGTACAAGAAGTCTGAAGATAAAGATGAACCATGGAACAATATTAACAACACCCAAAATCTTGATGTATATGACAAAGTTATATTGAAATACCCTCCTGAAATAAAGAAGTTAGAAATTGCAAATAATATAGATATTATTAGAAAAACATTTGTAAGATTTGCTGCTCCGCTTATATTTTTTATGTTAATAATATAATCCATGAAGAAAGTAGATAGACCTTCATGGTTGAATTGGCTTTATCTCTTTATATTTATTTTAAGCTCGATTCAATTGATTATATTTTGGAGTAATAAGTTTTAGTGTTTAATAAATTTTGGTTTGACGCAAAAAATATAAATTGTTTTAGGAATGGCTTCAGAGTAATTAAAGATTTAAATTTAAAGATTTCTTATTCAGAAAATGTAATATTAATTGGACCAAATGGTTCAGGTAAATCATCTCTAATTGAAATAATTAATAGAAACTTATACCCAGTAGTAGCTAATGAATCGAAACTGAAGATATTTGACAAAGAACTTATAAATATATGGGAACTAAGAAAAAAAATAAGTACTGTAAATAATGATATAAAAAATAGAATAAATCCAAATTTACAAGTTTTTGATTTAATTTTAAGTGGACTATATGGAAGATATTGTTACGTACAAAATAAATCTGAAAAAGATTCAAATAAGGTGGAAAAAATCATGAAAAAAATGAATATATCTAATTTATCTAAAAAGAATTTTGCCTATTTATCCGATGGAGAAAAACAAATTTCTATCATTGCAAGGGCTTTAATCAAAAAACCGGAAATCTTAATTCTAGATGAACCAATAGCAAATCTAGATTATAAATCAAAGTTTTTTGTAGTTGATAAGATTAATGAATTATCAAAATTAAATACCAGAATTCTTTGCGTAACTCATGATATTTCTATGATTACAAGAATATATGATCGTGTCATAATGCTAAAAGATGGCAAGATAATCGCTGAAGGTCATCAAAATAAGGTTATAAATAGTGAGAATCTTAATAAGTTATACGGTATTGATGTAGAGGTGACTAAAAATAATGGACTTTGGAATATAAACAGATTACCTAAATAACAATTATAAAAATAGCTATGGCAATAGCGAGAAAAATAAACTTTTTGCTTTTTAAAAATGAAGAGGATTTATTTTTAAATGAAGAAGATCCACATTTAGAGCAGACAATCTTACCTCCTAAAGATCGATCTGAGACAAACGATGAACTTCCACAATTAAAACAAACTCTATTTACGCTCATCTAAAATAAAATTTTTAGCAATTCTATCTAAATTATATTGCTAAATACTATGTAAAGAAAAACTTCAGAAACATGTTGATAATGAGAATCTATTGCAATAAGTCAATTTATAGTGCATAATTGATAATAATTCTCATTATCATATTTAAATTAATGAATTTCCATAGTTATGGAGAATCTCCGTCAAAATTAGTAAGGATAATAACTGGACAATCCGTATTAATAGATCCTTCATCGAGACCAAAAGGGACTTGCCTAGAAGTTGAAAGTGGAATTGCAAGAGTTTATTGTCCTTGTGAAGAAACTGAAGGAATGACACTCGCATTTTTACAATCAGGGGATCAATTAAGAACAGACCTTTTATGTAGCGAAGGTGTCTGCGTTGAAGCACTAACAGATTTGTCGTTTCACAGCAATGTAAATATTGATGAGAATATGGGTTTCGATGCAGTAAATGAATGGACTTTGCAGCTCCTTAGGATTAGACACTTAGGGAATGCAGAACAGCGATTACAAGCCTTGTTTTCAATACTAGTAAATCGTCTAGGTAGAAGATGTGGTCAATGGTGTGAGTTACCTTTTAGGTTAACTCACGAAAGGATTGGCGAATTAATCGGTTCTACACGAGTAACATCAACAAGATTAATTTCTAAATTAAGATCATCTGAGTTATTAATAGCTCCTCTCGGGACCCAAACAGTCAGTGTTGCCCCTTCTTTTATTGAAACATCGCCGCTATAAAAACATGAAGGAATCACAATCACTTACAAACAACTTGTTAATGGAAATTGATGTTTTATCGAATAGACTCAGAAATATCAAGCAATCCTACAAAACCACAGATAATAAAGCATTGAAGGGAAGGTTATTTACTGAAAACAAAAATATTTTTAAAAGAGTTAATGAGATTCATAAAATAGCTAAACTCTTAAATAAAAATAATGAGAAAATCAACTTTTCGAATTTACTTTTTGAAATAACAAAAAGGACATTGAATGAAAATAAATTTGAAAGTAGTTTATTTTTTCTTTAAATCACTATCTATTAATAATATTGCCGAAGGTTGATTAGAAGCAAACTTTACTTTGCCAAGTATGTTCGCAAATTCATCTTCTGATTGTGTTTGAGCCTCTATAATTGGATCTAAAAATACGTTAGTTCTTGTATCTGAAATTCTTTCTGATATGGAATAAAGTTGTTGTAGAGATGAAGTTAAATCAGCCTCCATGTTAAAAGAATAAGAAATCAGCTCCTCTATAGAATCCCATGCTTGAACGGGTGAAGGAATTTCTTCTAATTTTACGCTTTGTCCTCTTGCGATTAAGTAATCTGCAAATTTCTGAGCATGTTCCATTTCTCCTTGTGATTCACTTAGAAAATGAGAAGCAAATCCATTTAAATCACGTTCTTGGAACCATAGATACATAGAAAAATATTGAACATTGGCATATCTTTCCATTGTTAGATGTTCAAAAATGTTATCCAATAAACTATTGTCTATCGGTTGAGCAACAGCTCTTCCAGATGGACCAAAATTAATTAATTTCTTTGTTTTTAAATTATTTTCATTCATTTTCAACTAAGTATCTAAATAAATAATACAACATTTTGTATAAATTAGTAATTATTAAATCCTTTAAATTAAATTAAATAATATGATAATGAAAATCACTCGCAATACTATAAATGAATTTAGAGTACAGTTTTTCTGAACTGCTATTAACTAAAAAAATATATAAAAGTAAAAAAAAGAAATGTAAAAAGAAAAAATGCTCTAATTGGAAGGGAGGCAAGTGTAACTGCCTATAAATAAATTCTAAATATGTACCTTATGTGCTCCAGGATATAAAAAATAATAACTACTTTTATTAATAGAAAGAGAACATTTATCACCATTATTTAGAAGATTATTAATATCAGTTCTAACCCTTAATATGTTTCCATTAATAGATACTTTATAAATAAGAAATTCTCCAAGAAATTCTTTAGATATAACAATCGCATCACCAGATTCTAATCTTTTAATTGAAATAAATTTAGGCGAAATTGACATACTTTTGATACTTGTATTTTTCAAATCCTCTGAACAATTTATTTCACCTAAACAAGAAATATATGAATTACCATTTTTTTTGAGATTAATAATATTATTGCCCAAAATAAAACTACTAACAAATATGGTCTTTGGATTATTTAGAAGGTTAATTGGTGTATCAATTTGATGTATTTTCCCATCATTCATAACGGCGACTTTATCGCAAATTGACATCGCTTCTTCCGGATCATGAGTTACCATCAATCCGCTTGCATTACAACCTTTTAGAATATTAGGGAGTTCACTTCTCAATTTTAGTTTGACATGCATATCAAGACTACAAAAAGGTTCATCTAATAAAATAAAATTTGTACCTGGAGCGAGAGCTCTCGCAATTGCGAGTCTTTGTTTTTGGCCTCCAGAAAGTTCATGTGGGTACCTTCCAACAAAACTATCAAGACCAACAACATTTAATAAATAATCAACTCTAGATCTGTCTTTTTTGTTTTTCAAACCAAAAATTACATTTTCCAAAACAGTTAAGTGAGGGAAAAGTGCATAGTCTTGAAAAACCATACCAATATTTCTTTTCTCAGGACTAAGAATTTTTTTCCTACTTGAAATTTCCTTATCATTTAGAGAAATACTCCCTCTAGAGGGATATTCGAACCCCGCGATTAATCTTAAAAGAGTAGTTTTTCCGCAACCAGAAGGGCCAAGCAACCCTAAAAATTCACCATTCTCAATTTTAAGGTTAATTTCGTTTAATATCCAGTTTGAAGATTCTCGCTTATCATATTTATGATGCAAATCATCAATTACTAACGCATCATTTTTCACTAAGTTCTTCTTATTCAAATATATTAAGTTAGCAGAAAATATTCACCTAAAATATCCCTTGTATAATTTTATACACCATTTAATTTTCAAATTTAATGAGAAAGTCTGAAAGAGCAGAAATAATACGCAAAGAACTCAAAAAGCTATATCCATCGCCTCCAATACCCCTTGATCATACAAATGCATATACACTACTAGTCGCCGTAGTTTTAAGTGCTCAATCAACAGATAAGAAAGTTAATGAATTAACAAAAAGCTTATTTAAGGTTGCAGATAATCCAGAAAAGATGATGCAGCTAGGTATTAATGGCATTTACGAATACATAAAATTTTTAGGCCTATCAAATCAAAAATCCAAGAACATCTATAACTTATCTAAATTATTGATTGAGAAGCACAATGGTACGGTACCAGATTCTTTTGAGAAGCTTGAATCTCTTCCAGGGGTAGGTCATAAAACAGCATCAGTTGTAATGGCTCAAGTGTTTAAAATACCCTCATTCCCAGTAGATACTCACATACACAGGTTGGCACAAAGATGGGGTCTATCAAATGGAGATAGCGTAGTTCAAACAGAAAAAGAACTAAAAAAAATATTTCCTGTTAATGATTGGAATACCTTACATTTGCAAATAATCTTTTATGGCAGAGAATACTGCACAGCAAGAGGCTGTGATGGAACAAAATGTTATTTATGTCGCACTCTTTATCCCAAAAGAAAAAAGAAATTTGTATGTAAAAAGCCTTAAGAAATCTATATAATATTTAAATTAGTTTTTAATCATGAAAATAGCAATTACTGGTGCATCGGGGAAAACAGGTTATAGAATTTCCGAAGAAGCAGTTAAGAAAGGATATAAAGTAAGGCAAATCATCAGAAAGAATTCAAAAGTCTTAGCAGGACTAGAGAGTTTAGAAACAATTAGGGTGTCATTAGACAAAAAAGGAGAACTTGATAAAGCTTTAAAAGATATTGATGCTTTGATAATTGCTACTGGAGCGAGAGCATCATTAGATTTAACTGGTCCTGCAAAGGTTGATGCATTAGGTGTATACAGGCAATTAGAGAGTTGCAAAAGAGTTGGTATTAAAAGAGTTATTTTAGTTAGTTCCCTTTGTACTGGTAAATTATTTCACCCATTAAACTTATTTGGTTTAATTCTTATTTGGAAGAAATTAGGGGAAAACTTTCTACGAAATTCAAATTTCGAATGGACTATTATTAGACCTGGAGGATTAAAGGAAAATGAAGATATCAAATCAGAAAATATAAATTATTCAAAGGAGGATACTCAAATTAATGGATCAATCCCAAGAAGATTAGTTGCGCAATGTTGTATAGATTCTTTAAAAAACAAAGAATCTATAAATAAATTAATAGAAGTTACAAGTTCCAATGATAATAAAAAGATATCTTTTAAAAAAGCTATGCAAATGATTTAAAAGATGTAAATATATAAATTAAAACTATGAAAATAAATCCCAAAATTGACGCATTACAGTTAATGCTTACTGATTTAAGAACTAGAAATGAGCCAATAAGACATAAAGCTGCATTTAAAGGCTGTCAACCAGAATTTCAAAGTCTTGTATCAAGATTAATAAAGCAGTTAGAGGACGAATTAGTTGCTGAAAAACTTACTAATCGTAATAGTTAAAAAATTTAGATTACTTAAATGAAATTAAGTTATCCAATTTTGCTTGTTCCAAAAGTTCATCATATCCCCCAAAAAATTTATTATCCAAAAATATTTGAGGGAAAGTATTATGGCTACTTTGAGCCATTATTTTTTGAAAGCTCTCATCATTGTTTATTAAAGTAACTTCATGAGGGATAGATAAAGAATTAAGCAACCTAATTGCTCTTTTAGACCAAGGACAATCCTTTAAAATATATGCTTTTACACGTGATTCATTTTTTAATAAATCATTACTTGAGATATTAATAATTTTTTGTTCAAAAGAAAGTAATAATATATCAGTACCTTTTTTTACAATACATCCCTCCTCAAGATGGCCACCAAAGACGTTACATCCCTCATCTGCAAAACTCAAATGTAAATGAACATCTCCTTTATTAAAATGTCCATTTAAAGAAACTATCTCTAGATTTCCCTCAAATTTATTTATCTCTTGATTTCCTGGGCATTGAATACAAACTGTTCTAAGATTACCAACCACTCCAGAAACATACCCGTATAAATTATTCGATAAAGAATATTCTTTAATTGAATTTATCAAATCAGATTCTGGAGATAGCTTTAGGCTATGAGGCTGCATTAGATATAAGGAATAATTTTGTAATATAAAACATCATCATTCATAAAGAGAAGTTGATTTTATAATCTTTAGGATTCAGATTTAAATTTAATTTTAGAATATAGCATTTAAAACCATTTAGAATTTTTACTAAAAATTTAAGCTTGTTGAGAGTGTAATATATTTTTTACATACAAAAACTAATTTGTTATTAAGAAAAAATCTTAAAAATTTGGCATTGAATATTCCCAACTTATTATCGATATCTCGCCTTTTCCTTGTATTTCCATTAATATTTTTTTTAGAAATTAACAGACCTATTTATGTCTTTATATTGATAATTATTGGAGGTTTAACTGATTATTTTGACGGGTTAATTGCAAGGAAATTTAATCTTAAAACCAGATTAGGAGCTATCCTTGATCCCTTAAGCGATAAAGTATTCTATTTAATTCCTTTAACCTTCCTTTGTAAAAATAATTTTATACCATTCTGGTCTTTGTCATTAATTTTATTTAGAGAATTAATTATCTCTGGCCTGAGGAACTCTACAAAAGATGGTTTACCAGCATCTATGTTAGGTAAATATAAAACATTTTTCTTTTTTATTTCAGTAATTACCTTCTTTACACCATTAAAAATTAGCTTAATGAATAATTTGTCATTAATTTTTTATTGGTTAGGATTCATCCTGACTTTTGTGACTTTATTAGGCTATTTAAGAAATAAAAAGAATATTATCTGAATTTTCATCAAAATCCTCACTCTTTTTATTATTAAAATCTTTCTCAAAACTATCCTTTAAACCATTAAGTAAATCAAAAGTTGGCACCCACTCTAAATCACGTTTTATCTTAGAGATATCAGTCTGATAATGATTTAATCTAATTGGAAATCCCTTTCGAGATTTAGGATCTAATTTTTGATAATCAAATGTTCTTAAAGAAATCTCATTTTGGTTTAATCCAAGAACATTCGCACAGAAATAAATTAAACCCTTTATTGTAACTCCTTTTTCACCTGAACAGTTGTAAATATTATTTTTGGAATTTTCAAAATTTATGCACCTAATCATTACATCAGTTAGATCAGAAACATGGCCTAGCTGAGTAATTAAAGACCCGTCACCAGGGATTGGTATAGATTTTTTAGTAAATAACCTTTCAAAAAACCAATTTTCAATTTTATTATAATTTCCTGGTCCATAAATATAAGTAGGTCTAAAACTTGTAAAAGGAATTTTTTGGTTTTTTAACCAATTTTCTGTCTCAAACTTTCCTTTGTGCCTACTATCTGGATCAATTGGATCAAATTCGGATAAGGGTATTTCACAATTTTCTTTATAAACACCTGCAGAGCTGACATATATATATCTCTGAAAAGAGTTATCTAAATTTTCTATAAGAAGTTTGGTTTGTTCTAACTCTCGTCCAGAAATATCATAAACAACATCATACTTTTTATTTCTTAGCTTGACGATATCTTCTGAATTATTTCTATCGCCCTTAATTAAATTTGTTTTTTCAGGATTACTTTTATTACCTCTCGTGAAAATATCAATATCATAATTTTTACTTAATAACTTTCCAACCAAAGACTTGCCAACAAATCTAGTGCCACCCATTACAAGAATTTTCATATTCAAAAAATATTTAACTGAAGTAGTAATCTTAAATAGAATTACATATTGAATAGTACTACTAATAAGTAATTAATGAAAAGGATGATTCTATGGACCTAATACCAGCAATTGATTTAATGAATGGTAAGTGTGTAAGGCTTTTTAAAGGTGACTTTAATAAAAGAAAAGACTTCACCAAAGAGCCTCATGAGCAAGCTAAATTTTGGGAAAGCGAAGGGGCCAAATATATACATATAGTTGATTTGGATGCTGCAAAAACTGGATCCCCAACAAACGATAAATCAATAAAAAAGATTGCGAAAACAGTTAACATACCTATTCAAATAGGCGGGGGGATAAGGTCTCAAGAAAGGATAGAACAACTATTTTCTTATGGTATTGAAAAAGTTATCATGGGAACCTCTGCAATAGAAAATAGAGAGCTAGTTAAAGAGTTATCAAATAAATTTCCTGGACGGATAATTGTTGGGATAGATGCAAAAGATGGAAAAGTTAGTACAAGGGGTTGGCTTGAGCAATCTAATATTTTTGCCACAGATCTAGTAAAGGAGTTTTCGTCATTTAAAATTGCTAGTTTTATTGTTACAGATATAAATACAGATGGGACGTTAGAAGGGACAAATGAAGAATTCATAAAAAGCATACTTGAAATTACAGATATTCCAGTAATAGCCTCAGGAGGTGTTGGTTCAATTTCTGATTTATTATCGTTAGTAAAATTTGAAAACTCTGGACTCTTAGGAGTAATTGTAGGTAAAGCTCTATATGAAAATAAATTCACGATAAACGAAGCGAATAATGTATTGTCATCAGAGAGATTAAATGACTTTGATTTAAACAGAAATTTCTACGCTTAAAAGAGTATAAAAATTGATTTAAGGCTGGTGCTTGCAGTAATTGTTAGTTAATTTTGTATAAGAGATAAGAAATCTAGTCTTGGAATTAATTTCAAAAAAATCGATATTGATTATTGCTCCAAGCTTAATAGCAGAATCTTTATCACTTAAGTTAACATCACTAGACCAAAATTTAGATATTAATTTTAATAATGGAATAGGTGATAAAACTCCGGATTTAGTTATATGGAATGTTCTTAATTTCCAATCAGAAGATCTTATAAGGTTAGAATTATTAAAATTAAGAGAAAGATATGATGAGTCAAAGTTTCTTATAATTCTCTCTGGCGAACTTGTTTATGAAGCAAATACCTCTCCATCATTAAATGCTGAAGGTTTTCTTTTGAATCCCAGTGCAGAGAAAGTTCTTGAATCTATTGATACCATTTTAAATGGAGGAAGGGTATTTGATATAGAAAATAATTCCCGAGTTCAATTAAACAAAAATAAGCCTCTCTCTTTTAGTCAAAAAATTCTAACTTCAGGTCTTAAACAAATAGATTCTGAAATTAATTATATATTCAAATATGTCAACTCTGATTCAACACCAGAATTTTATAAATTTATTTTAAAAGGAAGATTAAGAGAACTTATTACTGCAAAATCTTTTCTAATTTTCTTATGGGGTAATTCACTAGAACTTTATACAGAGGCAGTTTACACTGAAAATAAAATTAATCTTGAAAATAAGAACACTGTATTCATTAAAGATAAAAACACTACAGAAATATGGAATTTAATTTTAGATAGACTAAAAGAAAGGTATAGCTCAACAAACTTACAGGTTGAATTTAATAATTCATCAATAATTCTCTCTGGGATAAAGAAAGAATTCATTTCACGACTAATTTGCAAAATGTTAGATGAGTTAGATAATTTAGTAAAAAATATTAAGGAAAACTATAAGGAGAAAGATTTTCAAGATGATTTAAATTCTCTTATAAAAGAACTTAAAGTTAATACAATTTCAAATATCACAGACAGCTATTTTCGATTAAAAAAAGGAGGCGAATCTATATCAATAAATGATTTTATTTATAGTGAAGTAAGTTGCGAAGAGATAGATAGAGAATCACATGAATCAATAATGTTTATTGAGCCAATTATTAAAAATGAAGCTCTTGACTATGATGGAAAATTACTCCCTCTATATGAAACAGAATCATTTTTGATCCTTGAAAATATAATTTCAAATTGGACAATAAGAAACTGTAATTTATTAGCTTCTGAAATCTTTAATATTTGTTCGTATTGGCCTGAATTAAGGACTGTACTTATAAATCCCGAATTACAATCGACAAGAAATTTTGAAAGATTTAGAAATAATATTAATAACTACAATCGCTGGCATGACTATATTTATATGCCTATCTACTTGTATGAGAGTAAACGAGAATATATTGATATTATCGATAAAAAATTTACCCGATACTTTAAAAATGAAAATAGGGAGAAAGAATTAGAGAATCTAGAATGGCTACAAAAACAAGTTACATTGTTAGTTGAGATAAGAGATGCCGTAGCACCGCAGTTAGAAGTTGCTGTAAAATATATCGGTAATCTTTTCGTAACTTTCCTTACAAAGGTCGTTGGCAAAGCTATCGGTTTAGTTGGGAAAGGAATCCTTCAAGGATTAGGAAGATCAAGTTCAAAGTAAGTTTTTAAACTTTAATGAAAATAATTCAATGGATCCTAATAGCATTAATTTTCTTAAGTCCATATCAAGCAAATGCCTCTAGAGATTCTGATAGTTACGATGGCAACATCTTTCCTATATACTCAGGAAATGGGGCTATAGTTCCTCCTCAGGTAACTCTTCTGGAATCATTAAAAAATAAAAGAGTCGCGGTTTTATTTTTTTATCTTGACGATAGCTCAGATAGTAAAGCTATGGCTCCGATAATATCTGGTTTAGATTTGATATGGAGAAATAATATAGATATTATTGCTCTAACTACTGATGAATTACAGGATAAAGAAAAGTCTGATCTTAGAAATGAACCTAATTATTATTGGAACGGATTAATTCCACAAACCATTATTTTAAATAGTGATGGTGAAGTTAAATATGATAAAAATGGAATGATTAATATCGATGAATTAAACAAAGTTATAGGAGAACTTAAAGGAATTGATATAGAAGATACTACATTTTCTGTAGAAAGTTTTAATGAATACAACAGTATAATTTCTGAAAAAAAAGATAAAAAGAAAATTAATTAAAAAAAATGATATTAATAAATATCCTCTTAGTTCTTTTAATTTTTTTAATTCTTTCAGATTTATATATTAAAAACTCACCCAAATCAAAGTTAATTCTGGTACCTATAAATTACAAACTCAAAAAAAAGGATGGTTTAAACGAATTAATTATTGATTTAAAAATAACTAATAAAAGTAAAACCAAAGAGACGATGGTATCTAATATAAATTTTGAATTAGATTTTTTTAAAAGTAAAGGGAACGAATATTGCCAAAATTTAAATTATCAAGAAGATATTTATATATATGAAAATAATAAAATTAAGAATTTAAATAATTACTGGCCAACAACAATTATCAAGTCAAATTCAGAATTATTTGTAAGAATCATATATAAATTTAGCAATAATAATTTTAGAAAAAAAATAAAATATCTATGGCTAAAAGTATATTGGGAGAACTATGGACATTTTGGTATTTCAAATAATAAGGATTGTTTGTTAATTAATTTAGATGGTCAAAAACAAAGGCCAAAAGAAGTTTTTGAAATTCCAATAAATAATAAATATAAAGCTTTTGCTATTAAAACTGATTTACTTGGTTGCTTTGATAACCCAGTAAATACTGTTATTGAATACTGCAAAGGAATTGTAGAAAAAAATGATATTTTAACAATCGGCGAGAGTCCGCTAGCGATTATGCAAAATAGATATATTTCCCCTCAGAATTTAGAATATAGTTTATTTTCGAAAGCTTTATGTTATTTTTTTCACCCTACAAGCAGTCTCGCAACAGCTTGCGGCATGCAATTATTAATAAATAGAATCGGAGTCACAAGAATAACCTTTGCACTATTTGTTGGATTTCTCTTCAAATTAGTTGGTACTAAGGGTATGTTTTATAGGTTAACTGGTTCAGAATCATCCCTCATTGATGATATAAGCGGTACAGTTGTACCTTACGACAAGAGTATAGTTATGGGCCCTCTCAATGTGGATTTATTTTGTAAAGAGGTCTCTAGCTATCTAAATATAGATGTTGCTGTTGTCGATGTTAATGATCTTGGAGGTGTGAAAGTCTTAGCTAGTTCAAATAAAAAAGTAAATAAAATACTCAAAAGAAACTTAATATCTAATCCAGCTGGCAATGGAGATGAAAAAACCCCTATAGTATTAATAAGAGAAAAAAAGTAAATGAAAAAAGATACCTCTTATTCTTTTCAATCGAAAAAAGGAATGGAAGTAACTTTTGAAGAACTCCATATAAGACACATTAATCTTTTAATAGATATTAAAAATAAGGAATTGAATAATTGGTTTTTAAAGATGGCAATTATAAATACCTTTGATGACTTAAAAATTTTTTTAAATAATCTTAAGAAAAATAAAAATAAATGCATAATTGCTATATACGGAAACGAAATTATTGGTTATTTGAATATTTTTCCTTTAAACAAAAAAGAGACTTGCTTAAAAATATCTAAGCCCAAGTTGATTAACAACAAGTGTTCTTTAACAGATAAACAATTAACTTTAGGATTGATAAAAAAATCTATCTCAATAAAAGACATCAAAACTTCAAGTTGGATAATTAACGCTGATATAAACAATGTTGATCTTATATCAACCTCAAGAGAATTAGGCTTTCAACCATTAGGAGAGATAATACTTTGGGATGGTTCTGATCTAAATAAATCTATAAGGCAAAATACCCAAAGCTATACTTTAATGAATGAACTCCAAAAAATTAAGCAACAAAATATATTGAAAATAGTCAATTTCATAAGATCAAATCAATCACCCCTAATAAGAAATATTTTAGATTTTTATCAAGACGATATCCTTAAAAGAAATAACTCTAAAAGTGGTGCGATAATATATGAAAATTCTGTTTTATGTACAATTTTAAAAGATATAAATTATCAAAACGAAGAAATTTATACTTTAACAATAAATAGATATTGGGATAATAGATTCAATTCTGTTCTAAAAGAATTTATAAAAGGATTTTTTAAAAAATCTCCTGCTTCCTATTTAAAAACCTATAAAGAAAATTCTCAATTAAATCTTTTTCTCGAAGAATGTGATCTGAAAGAAAAAAATCAAGAACTTATTCTTATCAGGAACACAATTGTTAAGAATGAAGC
Source organism: Prochlorococcus marinus XMU1406 (assembly GCF_017696055.1). Taxonomy (NCBI): domain Bacteria; kingdom Bacillati; phylum Cyanobacteriota; class Cyanophyceae; order Synechococcales; family Prochlorococcaceae; genus Prochlorococcus; species Prochlorococcus marinus. Next base: position 717,534 of record NZ_JAAORG010000001.1, on the reverse strand, counting down.
CAAAAAAGTAAATAAAATAAATCAATCTTTAGAATCAATCTTTGAAAAATTAAGCCCACAAGGTACTCCATATCCATCTCCTATTCAATTAAAAACAAAGTGAAATTTTGCAAACCCAAACCTAGGTCAATTTTGAGTTTGGATGTAGGTACCAAAAGAATAGGATTGGCTTATTGTGATCCTCTATGCATAACATCAAATATACTTCCAGCAGTAAAAAGGTTTGAAAGTAATCAAGAGCTTAAAATTATTAGAAATCACATAGATGAATTTAATTTGACTGGTTTTATTGTTGGTCTCCCTCTTGATGAGCAAGGTCAAATGACCCCTCAAGCTATTGACTGTAAAAATTACGGTCTATTACTTTCAAATAAATTAAAGCTTCCATTCTCATACGTCAACGAACATAGTTCAACTTGGGAATCATCAAATAGATTTGGAATTAAAAAAGATAAATCTGGATTGATTGATAGTTTTTCAGCAAAAATAATACTTGAACAATGGATAGAAGAAGGTCCTGAATTAGAAGAATTAGCTGGTAAAAGACAGATAAAATATTAGTATTAAAAAGGATAGATAATTTTAAATGAAAGAAACAAACTCAAATGATAATTATGATGCACAGACACTAATACTAAATGACTCAAATGGAAACGAGCTATTTTGTTATCTTGAACAAATAGTAATTGTTGAGGGAAAAGAATATGCTTTATTAACACCAGTTGATACTCCAGTAAGTCTTTTCAAAATAAATGAAAAAGATGAACCTGAACTAATTGAGAAAATAGATAAAAATGAACAAATACTAAAAAATGCTGAAGCGGTTCTTCAAGAACATGATTTAAGACTGATCAGATCAGCAGTTACATTAACGGTTTCAGGAGAACTTGAAGAACCAATTTACGATGAATTAGAAGAAGATTACATCGATGATGATAGTGAGAGTTTTGAATTGCTTGTTAACTTTAATCTTTTTGACCAGGAATATGGTTTATATATTCCACTTGATCCTTTTTTTATTGTCGGAAAATTAAAAGATAAAGGTGCCTTATTAGTTGAAGATGATGAGTTCGATAAAATTCAACCTTTAATTGAAACTGAGCTAGAAAAAAGTAATTCTTAAAAATAAATGAGATCTATCCTAAAAGTTAGTTGGGATTCAAATTTACCAATATATAAGATTTCTCAATCTGAGTTACAAAAACAAGGAATTCATTCTTTATTACTAGATGTGGATGGAACTTTAGTAAATAGAAAGTCAAATATAATCCCAAAAGCTGTAAAAAATTGGATCATTGAATCTAAAAAACTTTTCTCCTTATACCTAATAAGTAATAATCCATCAAAAAAAAGAATCGCGAAAATAGCGAAAGAATTAAATTTAAGATACAAATACAATGCATCAAAACCTTCAAAAAAAGTAACTTTGTCCGCTATCAAAGAAATAGGCAGTGAGCCAAAAAATATAGCCATAATTGGCGACAGGATTTTTACAGATATTATTGTTGGAAATAGATGTAATATAAAAACAATTTTAGTTAAGAGATTAAAGAGAGATGGCTTGCCTATAAAATTTAATTTAACTTTAATAATAGAAAAATTAATTTCTCATTTTATAAAATGAAAATTTGGGTTATAAAAATTGGTACTAGTATTTTAAGAGGGACAGAAGAAAAATCTACTGAAGAAGTTGTTGAAACCCTTTGTAGAGCTTTTACAAATTTTCTTTCAAAAGGAAATAAATTGATTTTAGTAACTAGTGGAGCCGTAGGATTAGGTTGCCAAAAATTAAATATTAAAACAAGACCAAATGATTTAAGTATCCTTCAAGCCACTGCTGCAGTAGGTCAAGTTAATTTAATGACTTTATACGATAAAGTATTTAGTAAATTAGGCCACAATATTGCTCAAATTTTAATCACTAAAGCTGATTTCAATTCACGAGAATCCTTCAATAATGCTTCTAAAACTTTAAAAAAATTAATCGATTTGAATGTGATTCCAATAGTAAATGAGAATGATACAGTATCAAATGAAGAGCTCAAATATGGAGATAATGATACCCTCTCTGCCTTAGTTGCGTTAGCTATAAATGCTAACAAGCTTATTTTATTAACTGATATTGATAATCTATACTCAAAAGATCCACGTAATAATAAAGATGCACATCCTATTAAAGAGGTTCATAATAGTGAGTTAAAGGAAATTAAAGATAAAAATATTCAAAATCCAAATAACGAATGGGGAAAAGGAGGAATTTCTACAAAACTAATTTCTGCAGAAATAGCAACAAAAGGAGGAGTTGAAGTCCAACTAGTTGATGGAACTAATAAAAAAAACTTAATTGAAATTTTTAATGATAATAAAATTGGAACCTTATTTTATCCTGTAGAAAAACCTATAGGAAACAAGAAAAGTTGGCTTTCACATGCGATTCAGACCGTAGGAAAAATTACTTTGGACGATGGAGCTTCTTTTGCAATTAAAAAAAAAGGTGCTTCACTTTTAGCAGTTGGTGTTAAAAATGTAGAGGGTAACTTTACGGTTAATCAGGCAGTTAAAATCGTAAATGCAAATGATAAAGAAGTTGCAAAAGGTTTAGTATCAATAAGTAGCGACAAATTGAGAAGTATCTTAAATAATAATGAAAATAACAACTCCTCGATAATTGTCGTACACAGAGATGTTCTTGCTCTCTCTTAGAAAAAATTTAAAACTGACAAATGCTTTTAAGTGATTTAGTAGATCTAATAAAAAAAGGAAATTCAAATTTTATTAGTGCCAATATTGTAGAAGATTTAAATATAGATGATGCTGCCTCATTAGATGCTGCAGATAACCATCAAATATCTTTTTTAGAAGAAAATAATATCCTTAAAGAACAATTAGATCAAACTAAAGCATCAGCAATAATAACCACTAATAACAATGAAATCGTTAGTATCCTAAAGAAACTCAATATATCAAACATAATTGTTAAAAATCCTAGAATTGCATTTGCAGAGGTATTGAATTGTTTATACAAAAAGATCAATTTCATACCAGGGATTCACGCTTCAGCCGTCATAGATAAAACAGCAATTATTGGAGCAGATTGCTATATTGGACCTAATGTCTATATCGGAGAAAATACTGTAATTGGTGATAAAAATCATATTCTTCCTGGATCATCAATTTTAGGAAATGTAAGAATTGGAGATAATAATATAATTCATCCAAATTGTGTTATTTACGAAAATACCACTCTAAAAAATAATTGTGTAATTAATTCGAATTCTGTTATTGGTTCCGAGGGATTTGGTTTCATTCCTAAAGATGGCAAATGGGTAAAGATGCCTCAAAAAGGTGGCGTAAAAATAATGAGTTTTGTAGAAATTGGAACCAATTGCTGTATTGATAGACCCGCAGTAGGGTTTACTTTTATTGATGAGGGAACAAAGTTGGATAATTTAGTACAAATAGGTCATGGGGTTAAGATTGGTAAGAATTGTGCATTTGCAGCTCAAGTTGGTATCGCTGGGGGAGCAAATATTGGAGATGGTGTTATTTTGGCAGGGCAAGTAGGAGTTAATAATAGAGTAAAAGTTGGTAATAATGTCATAGCGAGTTCAAAATGCGGGATCCATTGTGACATAGAAGATGGCAAGGTAATTAGTGGTTTCCCTGCGATGGATAATAAATCATGGCTAAGGAGTTCAAGTATTTTTAAAAAATTACCTGAAATAGCAAAAAAACTTAGACAATTAGACAAGCAATAATTTATTGTTCTATTAAACAAAAATTTAAATGAAGAAATATAAGATTGTTTTATTGTCAGGTGACGGAATTGGACCAGAGATTTCAGAAGTTTCAAAAAAAGTTTTAAAAAAGCTTTCAAAAAATCATAACTTCGATATTGAGATTATTGAAAAATTATTTGGAGGGATAGCTTATGAAAAATATGGGACTCCTGCTCCAGATGAGACACTAGATCAATGCAAAAAAAGTGATGCTGTACTTTTAGCATGTGTTGGAGATATTAAATATGACTCTCTTGCAAGAGAATTAAGACCAGAAAGTGGGTTACTTAAGTTAAGATCTGCCCTAAACCTTTTCGCAAATATCAGGCCTGTCAAAATAAGAAAATCTCTATTAGATGCAAGTACATTAAAAAAGGATATCGTAGAGCATGTAGATCTTATTGTTGTAAGAGAATTAATAGGGGGAATTTATTTTGGAAAACCAAGAGGACATATCACAAATACAAAAATCCCAAAAGCTTTCAATACAATGGTTTATGATTCGGCAGAAATAGAGAGAATAACTGAAATAGCAATAAAAATTGCTAACCAAAGAACTAAAAAAATATGTTCTGTTGATAAATCAAACGTTCTTGAGGTTAGTCAATTGTGGAGAGATACAGTTTTAAATATCATCTCAAAAGATAAAAATATATCTCTAAGCAATATGTACGTTGATAATGCGGCAATGCAATTAGTTAGAGATCCTGGTCAATTTGATGTAATTTTAACTAGTAATTTATTTGGAGACATTCTAAGCGATTTAGCCGCAATGTTAACTGGTTCCATTGGTATGCTTCCATCTGCTTCTCTAAACAATAATGGCCCAGGAGTTTTTGAACCTGTTCATGGTTCCGCTCCCGATATAGCAGGTAAAAACATAGCGAATCCTATAGCAATGCTTTTATCTGCTTCCATGATGTTAAAAATTGGATTAAATGAAGAAGAAGCTGCAAAAAATTTAGAAACTGCCGTTGATAAAGTTTTATCAAAAGGATTTAGAACAGCAGATTTAGCTGATGGGTCTCCTGAAGTTTTATCTTGCAGTGAAATCGGAGATAAAATAATGGATGAAATTTAAAAAAAAATTAATAAATAAAAAAATATTTTTAAGTAAAACATAAAGTTGGCATATGACCTGTCAGAATCATTAGATATTGTTTTTAAAAAATGTCAAAACGTCATCCAGTAGTTGCTGTAACAGGATCTTCAGGAGCAGGAACAAGTACAGTAAAAAGAGCCTTTGAGCATATTTTTGCCAGAGAAGATATTGTTCCTGCAGTTGTAGAAGGTGATAGTTACCACAGATTTGAAAGAATGCATATGAAAAAAGCTATGGCAGACGCTCTTTCAAAAGGTGAAAATTTCTCTCATTTTGGTCCAGAGGCTAATCTTTTTGACAAGCTAGAAGAACTTTTTAAAATCTATGGTGAAACTGGAGGAGGAAAGAAAAGATATTATCTACATAGTCTTGAAGAAGCAGAAGAGCACAATACAAGGCTAGGGACATCCTTGGAACCTGGACAATTTACTCCATGGGAAGATATTCCTGAGGGAACAGACGTACTTTTTTATGAAGGTTTGCATGGCGGGGTAGAAGGTGATGGATACAATGTGGCATCTTATGCTGATTTACTTGTTGGTGTTGTTCCAATTACAAATTTAGAGTGGATTCAAAAAATCCATAGAGATAACGCAGAAAGAGGTTACTCAGCGGAAACCATTGTGGATACTATATTGAGAAGAATGCCTGATTATATAAATCACATCTGCCCACAATTCAGCAAAACTGATATTAATTTCCAAAGAATTCCCACAATTGACACTTCTAATCCTTTCATATGCAGGAATATCCCAACTCCTGATGAGAGCTTTGTTATCATACATTTTAGAAAAGGGGCAAGAGAGAAATGGGGGATTGATTTTCAATACTTGCTTGGAATGATTAACGATTCATTTATGTCAAGTCCAACAAGTATCGTTGTAAATGGAGGAAAAATGGGTTTCGCAATGGAACTAATTCTCACTCCAATAATTCATAAAATGATTGAGGAGAAAAATAAATAATAATTAATTTCGATTATCAACTCAAATCATTACATTTTTTACTTTGAGTAGTTTTTAATCTAAAGGATCTCAAATTTTTATATATCTTTCTTGATAAAAGTACCTTATTTAGATTTAAATAGAAAAAACAGTAAACGTTGTGTCATTAATCGACTGGTTTGCCGCAAGGCGTAAAGATCAATTTGTTGGGAAAGTTTCGCAAGATACTGATGAGGGAGATGGTTTGTGGGTTAAATGTTCAGAATGTTCGCAAGTAGCCTATAGAAAAGACCTAATTACAAATTTCAATGTTTGTAGTAATTGCGGGCACCACAATAGGATAAATAGCGATGAAAGGATAAATATAATTGCTGACAAAAATTCATTCGAAGAGTTTGATAGTTCACTAAGTCCTACAGATCCTTTAGGTTTTAAAGATAGAAGATCATATGCTGATCGAATTAAAGAAAGTCAAGCAGGCACAGGTTTAAGAGATGGAGTCGTAACAGGTATCTGTTCTGTAAATTCAATGCCTTTAGCATTAGCTGTTATGGATTTTAGATTTATGGGAGGATCCATGGGTTCAGTAGTTGGTGAAAAAATTACAAGGATAATTGAAAGAGCAACTTTAGAAAATTTTCCAATTCTTATTGTTTGCGCATCAGGTGGAGCAAGGATGCAAGAAGGCATGTTAAGTCTCATGCAAATGGCAAAAATATCTGGAGCACTAAAAAAACATAAAGAAAAAAATCTTCTTTATATGCCCTTATTAACTCATCCAACCACTGGGGGGGTAACAGCAAGCTTTGCAATGTTAGGTGATTTAATTTTGGCGGAACCTAAAGCTCTTATTGGATTTGCTGGAAGAAGAGTTATAGAACAAACATTAAGAGAAAAATTACCCGATAATTTTCAAACAGCTGAATATCTGCTTGAGCATGGTTTTGTTGATGTAATAGTTAGAAGGAAAGATCTCAAAGATACTCTGACTAAAATTTTAAAAATTCATGGTGTAAAAAAACTTGCAAAAGCAAATATATAATATGAGAATTATTTCAAATTTCTTTTATTTTTCTTTAAGCCTTTTATTTTTTATTTTAAATTTTGCTCCATATTCTTATGGAATAGGAAATGTTGACTGGGTCCTACTAAAAGAAAATAATGAAGGGAAAGAATGGCTTGACAAAGGGAGTATTAAGCAGCTTCCAAATAATGAAATAAGTGTTTTGACAAAGTTCTTTAAAAATCCAACTAATTCTGATGATGATGGAGAGTTATCACTTTATGTAATGAGAATTAATTGCGATGAAAAAAAGTTCAAAGATACTTCAATAAATGGAATCCCTAAATTTAATTCAAAATGGCGAACTTCTAATAATGATGAACTAATAGATGTTGTTATTGAAAATAGTTGTTCAGAGTTTATTAATAGATAAGAATGAATACTAAAAATAAAAAATTAAAAATAGCAATAGCTGGATTAGGGTTTGGTAAAAAAGTCCATTTAGAGGCATTAAAAGAGTCTGATTATTTAACTCCTGTAGCTATTTATCATTATGAGACTAAGCAAAAATCGATACTAGAAAAAGAAACTGGATTAGAGTTCTTTCATAATTGGGAAGAATTAGTTAAATCTCCAAAAATTGATGGGATTATAATTGCTACCCCTCCTGAATCAAGATTTAAATTAGCAAAACAAGCTCTTGAGAATAATAAAAATTTGCTTCTAGAAAAACCCGTTGCAATATCCTCCTCAGAAATTGAAGAGCTTCAGAGAATATCATTGATGAATAATTTAAGCGTATGTGTTGATTTTGAATATAGAGCAGTACCTCTTTTCCTTCAGACAAAAAAACTTATTGATGAAAATATCTTAGGAGATATATATTTAGTCAAATTAGATTGGTTAATGGGCAGTAGATCCGACCCCAAAAGATCCTGGAATTGGTATTCATTAGAAGAAAAAGGTGGAGGAGTTATTGGCGCCTTAGGTACTCATGCATTCGATATGTTGAATTGGTTTTTTGGAGAAGCAATAAACGTGTCTGGCAAGTTAGCAACATCAATAAAAAAAAGACCTTTAACTAATTCATCTGATTTAAATGATGTTACGAGTGAAGATGTATGTTTAGCCAATATAGAAATATCAAACTACAGCTCGAATCTTATTCCATGTCAGGTATCTTTATCATCGATTTCTAAAAATGGTAGAGGATTTAGTTTTGAAATATATGGGAGCGAAGGTTCACTTATTCTTAAAAGCGAAAACCAAAAAGATTATGTACATGGTTTTAATTTGAAATATTCAAATAACGAAAATAAAATGCAAAATTTAACTGCAGATTCAAGTTTTAATTTTGAAAAAACATGGACTGATGGGAGAATAGCTCCAGTTTTGAGAATTCAAAATTTATGGGCTAAGAGTATAATTAATAGAACACCTGTAATCCCAGGCTTATTTGAGGGACTTGCTAGTCATAAAGTTTGCGAAGCCATAAGAGAATCTTCGAAAAGTGGATTAAGTATCAAAATTTAAGGCTATACATTTATAAGTAGCAATTATCACCCGATAAAGTATTGGATTGATTTTATTTTTTTTTCATATTCTGGAAAAATCAATTGAACTGAATTATTAAAGAATGGCTTTAAATTATTACAAAAATGAGCTTAAAGAAAATGCTCAATTACTAGCTTCTAAAGGGAAAGGGATATTAGCGGTAGATGAATCCACTAAAACAGTAGGTAAAAGACTCGCTGGAATTGGCGTTGAGAATACTGAAGACAATAGGAAGGCATATAGAGGAATGCTTTTTACTACAGAAGATCTTGGTAAATATATAAGTGGAGCAATCCTCTTCGAAGAAACTCTTTATCAGAATCACCAAGATGGTGAGTCAATGGTTAAGAAACTAAATGATTTAGGTATTATTCCAGGTATAAAGGTTGATAAAGGCCTAAATCCACTTCCAGGAGGAGGAGATGTAGAAACTTTTTGCTCTGGCCTAGATGGGTTAGTTGAAAGAGCAGCTAAATATTATGAACAAGGTGCCAGATTTGCAAAGTGGAGAGCAGTTCTGCAAATTACAAATGATGGTTGTCCCTCAAAACTATCAATTCAAGAGAATGCTTGGGGATTAGCAAGGTATGCAAGATCAGTTCAAGAATCCGGGCTGGTACCAATTATTGAACCTGAAATTTTAATGGACGGAGATCATACTATTGAAAAAACTGCTGAAGTCCAAGAAGAGGTAATAAAGCAGGTTTATATTGCGTGTCAAGCAAATGGAGTTTTTCTAGAAGGAACCCTATTAAAACCTTCTATGACTGTCAATGGAGCAGATTGTCCAACAAAGGCTGATCCTATGAAAGTTGCTGAAATGACAATCAGAACTATGGAAAGATGTGTTCCTGCATCAGTGCCTGGAATAGTATTCTTATCAGGAGGGTTAAGCGAAGAAGCTGCTTCTGTTTATTTAAATAATATGAACACTCTTTACAGGAAAGCTTTATGGAATGTTTCATTCTCCTATGGAAGAGCATTACAGCACTCATGCTTAAAGGCTTGGAAAGGAAGCGACGTTGAAGGAGGTCAAAAAGCATTAATAGCAAGAGCTCAAGCAAACTCTGAAGCTTCAAAAGGTGCCTATGTAGCAGGATCTCAACCTTCATCTGATGAGCAATTGTTTGTAGCAGGCTACACTTACTAACTAAAAAATTCTAAAAATATACTCTGGGTCATAAAATTAGTTTCTTTAATTTAGTATTTTGTATATCTAATGACGTGACATTTGATACCTCTTTATACTAAACTCGCGGAAACATGTGCTTTACATAGCATTTAACTTATTTTAATTATGGCCCTCGTTCCACTAAGACTACTTTTAGATCACGCTGCTGAGAATGGTTACGGTATTCCAGCTTTCAATGTTAATAATCTTGAGCAAGTTCAAGCAATCATGGAAGCAGCATACGAAACTGATAGTCCTGTAATCCTCCAAGCTTCAAGAGGGGCAAGAAATTATGCAGGAGAAATTTTCCTACGTCATCTAATCCTTGCTGCTACAGAAACATATCCCAATATTCCAGTGGTAATGCATCAAGACCATGGTAATGAGCCATCAACATGCTATTCAGCAGCAATAAATGGTTTCACATCAGTAATGATGGATGGTTCTCTAGAGGCAGATGCAAAAACACCCGCTAGTTACGAATATAATGTTGCAGTTACAAAAAAAGTAGTGGATTTTGCTCATTCAGTTGGAGTTAGTGTTGAAGGAGAATTAGGTTGCTTAGGTTCATTAGAAACAGGAAAAGGTGAGGCAGAAGATGGTCATGGGTTTGAAGGTGAACTTTCTACAGATATGCTTTTGACTGATCCTGACGAAGCTGCAGATTTTGTTGCTAAAACAAAAGTTGATGCATTAGCTATTGCTATAGGTACAAGTCATGGTGCTTATAAATTCACAAGAAAACCTACAGGAGAAGTTCTTGCAATAAGTAGAATTGCTGAAATTCATAAAGCACTTCCAAATACCCATCTTGTAATGCATGGATCTAGTTCAGTCCCTCAGGAATGGTTAGATATCATTAACAAATATGGTGGTGAAATTCCTCAAACATATGGGGTTCCTGTTGAAGAAATTCAAGAGGGAATAAGAAATGGAGTTAGAAAAGTCAACATTGATACTGATAACAGACTTGCTTTTACTGCCGCGGTTAGAGAAGCAGCATTTGCTGACAAGGCAAACTTCGACCCAAGACATTTCAACAAACCTGCTAGAAAATACATGAAGCAAGTTTGTCTTGACAGATACAAGCAATTCTGGTGTGAAGGTCAAGCAAGTAAGATCAAACAAAACAGTACCAATTATTTTGCTGATCTTTACGCTAAAGGTGACTTAGATCCAAAAGTAAAAGCTACTGTTTAATTCATAACTGAATCAAACAAAAAAGACCTCCAAAATTGGGGGTCTTTTTTTTTTATTTCAATAATAATGATTTTAATGTAAAGAGACCATCAGTCCCACCAATTGTCTCGTCACATGCTCGCTCTGGATGTGGCATTAAACCTAAAACATTTCCCTGTTCATTAGTTATACCTGCTATGTCGAATGAAGATCCATTAGGATTAATCTTATATCTCAAAGCGATCAATTCATTATCTAAAAGTTTTTTTAAAGTATCAGAATCACAATAATATCTTCCTTCCCCATGCGCTATTGGCAACTTAATAGTTTGTTTTTCATCCCCATTATTAAACCAACCTCCTTTTGAAGAAACAATATCAAGTTCAACGTCATCACATATAAAATTTAGATTTTTATTTGCAACAAGAGCACCAGGCAAAAAACCTGATTCTGTCAAAATTTGAAACCCATTACAAATACCTAAAACTCTTTTTCCGCTTTTAACAAACTCATCCAAGGCATTTATTAATGGAGAGAATCTCGCAATTGCTCCGCATCTTAAATAATCACCATAGCTAAATCCTCCAGGTAAAACTATTGCATCTATATCTCTTAAATCTGAAGACTCATGCCACAAGTATTTTGTTCTTATGTCTAAACAACCTTCCAGTGCCCATGAAACATCACGATCACAATTAGAACCAGGGAAGACAACAACTCCTACAGTAAAATTATCCATCTTATAACTTTTCTAGTGAATACTCATAATCTTCAATAACAGTATTAGCGAATAACCTATCACACAACAAATCAATTTTTTCTCTTACTTCGTTTTCACCATTACCTTCTATTTTTACTTCAATCATTTTTCCTATACGTAATGATTTTATTCCCTCGGCTCCAAGTTTTATAGAAGCAGATTTAGTAGCTTCCCCTGCTGGATCTAAAACTGAAGGTCTTAGTCTTACAAAAACTTTTACAGCAAATTGGTCCAATTAAAAATTAATTTCTACTAGAAGATTAGTTTAAATTTTAATAAAAAGTACTATTGATTAATAAACAAATATTTTTACCTGAAGGTTTTCTGAATTACTAAATGTTTATGTAACCTTTACCAAAACAAACTAAGCAAGTTCTTCTTGAATTTTCTGGTGTTTTAAAATTTCCTGACCCTCCACATTTTGTACATGTGATTTTATCAATTGATGTTACATCGTCAGAGATTATTTGTTTTAAAGCAATTTTTGGATTTTCCATTTAGTGCTGTCTGATGTAGTAAGTATCCCGACAAGCAACTATAAAGTCAAATTAGTATTTTTAGGTCACTAAAATCTTAAATTTCTCTTTAATTTTTCTATTAAAAGTTTTTATAGATTTTTCATCAAAGGAAATTATTACTAATTCAAGCCCAGCATTATCATTTGGTCTCCAACAGTTGTCTGGAGCCTCTTCAAACCAAGTATTAATTTTTTTTCCAACAATTTGTATTTGTAAAGGCAATGATTTGTTTGGTATCCAAATACGTCCTTTTATGCGAAGAATGTTTAATTCATCCAAGATTTTTGACATCTCTTTTTCAAAGTCATTTTTTTCAAGGAAATAATTTAATTTAATTGAATCTGATACAAGCTCAACATGATTATGATCATGTTCTTCAGTTAAAAATTCTTTATAAGTCTCTTTTTTAAATTGAAAATCAAATAGGTAATTTAAATCAATTTTGCCATTTTTGGATTTGAGGACTGGCACAGATGAGTTTAGACCTCCCTTGATTTTGTTTTTTACAAATTCAAATTGATCATCATTTAAGATGTCTGATCTAGAAACTAAAACGATATCAGAGACTTCAAGTTGCTCCTCAAAAAGTTCTTCAATAGAAGCGTTGTGATCAATTTTATCTATATTATTATGTTGTTTTTTTATTTTATCTAGATCATTAATTGGAGAACCAATAAGCATTGATTCTCCATTAACGATACCAACAACAACATCTAGGTAGATAGAAGACCTGATTTCAGGCCAGTTAAGTGCTTGAATTAAGGGAATTGGTAGTGCCAAGCCACTTGTTTCGATAATTATTGATTCGATAAGAGGATTAAATTCGAGGAGAGCTTTTATTGATGGAACAAAATCATCTTGAACAGTACAACATAAACATCCATTATTTAATTCGATTACGCAGTCGTCTTCAGTATCATCACATCTATCGCAACTTTTAATCAAATCACCGTCAATTCCAACATCACCAAATTCATTGATTATTAAACCAAATTTTTTATTACTCTCCTTTAATAAATATCTAAGAAAAGTTGTTTTACCTGAGCCAAGAAAACCTGAAACTACTATTACGGGTATTTTTTTTTTCATCCTTAATTATTAACAACCTAGACTATATTCTGTACTCTCTCCTGTAGAACTATTTGTGCCATTAGCAATCGCACATAATTGTTTTTGTTGTGTACGACTAAGAACAGCATCAGTAAAATCAGCACCATCTATTTTTGCTCCTTCAAAATTACTCTCCATTAATAAAGCATTTGTAAAATTAACATCCGAAAGATCTGCATCTGTAAAATCAGTGGCATAGGCAAGAGCGTCTCTTAAATTAGCACCAGTGAAAGTTGCATTTTGCAATTTACTATTATTAAATACAGCACCCTCTAAATTACTTTCACTGAAATTAAACCCATTCAGGTCAAACTTAACATATTCGTTACCACTTAAATCTTGACCATGCATATCTGGTTCTAGATTAAGGTCTTGCTGATTTCTAATCTCTGGAGGTCGTTTCGCCCAAGCAGAATTAACAGAATTAAAAAATATAATTCCAACAAGCAATATTGCAATTAATGCATTTTTTAGTGAAGGGAAAACAATTGATTTAATCATAATAAGACTGTATTTTAGAACTTAGGTATTTAAAGTTTGTAAGGTTATTTTAAAGGAAAATATATGGCAATGTCACTAAAGGTTATTGTTCCTCCTCATCCATTAATAAAACATTGGCTTTCAATATTGCGAGAAAAAAATACTCCAAATATTTTGTACTCAACAGGATACGAACAATTAGGGAAATGGCTTACATATGAAGCATTAAGGAACTGGTTGCCATATAAAAAAGAAATAGTAAATACTGATAATGGGGACGCAGATGGATTCTTTATTAATAATGATTATCCAATAAAAGTTCTCGCGATGTTACCCGAAGGGTTATCTCTTTGGTTTGGATCTAAAGAAGTAATTCCTAATTCAACCCTCTCATTAGGAGAACTTCCTAAAACTATTGAATTAAATGAAGGAATTATATTTTATTCGGAACAGATAACGACAAGATCAGAAACACTAGAAACTTTAATTAAATTAAAGGAATTAGGTGTTGATTCAAATAGGATTATTTTAATAACTGCTATTTGCTCAAATAAAGGGTTAAATGAAATTGCGAAAATATTCCCTAATCAGGTAATTTACACTTCTTGCATCGATGAGGAAGACGAAAAAACAAAATTTCTAGTACCGGGTATTGGAAATCCTTTATCGCGGTTAAGTACTATATTTCAAGATAAGAACTAATATATAATGTAGGAGTAAGTATTTTAACAATGTCTGAATACAGAGATTCGTCTTCAAATAATCTTTTATCATTAATAAGCGGTGCTTTTATTGGAGCAGCGGGTCTAGCTTGGTGGTTAATATCCGAAGCTGACAAAAGAAAAGAGGAAAAAAAACAAAAAGCAATGATGTATTCCTCCAGAATTCAAGATGGGTCTGAAGCAATTGATTCAAATGAAAACATAAATGAAGTTGAAGGAGAGAATCTGGAGAAGAAAGTTGAGCAACTTAATTCTGCAATTGCTGATGTGAGGAAGCAACTTGAAGAGTTGGGGCAATAGAATAAAAAAGGTTCTCACATAATATGAATAAACTAAGATCATCTGCAATAACCCAAGGTGTGCAAAGATCCCCTAACAGATCTATGTTAAGAGCTGTTGGATTTAATGATGAAGATTTTAATAAACCTATTATTGGAGTTGCAAATGGATACAGCACCATAACACCATGCAATATAGGTTTAAATAAGTTAGCTCTCAAAGCTGAAGATTCAATAAAAAGATCAGGCGGGATGCCTCAGATGTTTGGAACGATAACAGTAAGTGACGGCATTTCTATGGGAACAGAGGGCATGAAATATTCCCTAGTGTCAAGAGAAGTTATTGCTGATTCAATTGAGACAGCATGCAATGCTCAGAGTATGGATGGAGTGCTTGCTATAGGTGGATGTGACAAAAATATGCCGGGTGCCATGATAGCGATTGCAAGAATGAATATTCCTTCAATTTTCATTTATGGAGGGACAATAAAACCTGGAAAGTTGGACGGAGAAGATCTTACTGTTGTTAGTGCATTTGAAGCTGTTGGACAATTAGCATCAGGCAAAATTAATGAAGAAAGGCTAATCCAAGTTGAGAAAAATTGTATTCCTGGTGCTGGTAGCTGTGGAGGGATGTTTACAGCTAATACAATGTCGGCGGTTATTGAAGTATTAGGGTTAAGTCTTCCTTACAGTTCCACTATGGCTGCTGAAGATCTTGAAAAAGAACTAAGTGCAGATAAAAGTGCTGAGATATTAGTCTCCGCAATAGAAAAAGATATAAGACCTCTAGACCTAATGACTAAGAAAGCATTTGAAAATGCAATATCAGTAATTATGGCAATTGGAGGATCAACAAATGCGGTATTGCACATCTTAGCTATTGCAAATACTGCAGGAATAGATATCAACATTAATGATTTTGAGAGAATCAGACAAAAAGTACCCGTTATTTGTGACCTTAAACCGAGTGGTAAATATGTGACGGTGGATCTTCATAATGCAGGTGGGATTCCACAAGTAATGAAAATACTTTTGAATGCAGGATTAATTCATGGCGATTGCAAAAATATTGAAGGGAAAACCATCTCAGAATACTTACAGAATATTCCAGATAAGCCTCCAACAAATCAAAATGTCATAAGAGACATAAATAACCCTCTTTATAAAAAAGGACATCTAGCGATATTAAAAGGTAACTTAGCGAGCGAAGGTTCCGTAGCCAAAATTAGCGGAGTAAAAAACCCTGTATTAACAGGTCCAGCAAAGATTTTTGAAAGTGAAGAGGATTGTTTAAAATCAATATTGAATAATGATATCAATGCTGGTGATGTTGTTGTTATTAGAAACGAAGGGCCTGTAGGAGGACCAGGTATGAGAGAGATGTTAGCTCCAACATCTGCAATTGTTGGTCAAGGCCTCGGAGAGAAGGTAGCTTTAATTACCGATGGAAGATTTAGCGGGGGTACTTATGGTCTTGTTGTTGGTCATATAGCCCCAGAGGCTGCTGTTGGTGGAAATATTGCTCTAATAAAACAAGGTGATTTAATTACAGTAGATGCTGTAAAGCAACTAATTGAAGTTGATTTATCTGACGAAGAATTAGAAAAAAGAAAAAAAGATTGGATAAAACCTACACCAAAATACAAAAGAGGGATACTTTCAAAATATTCAAAAATCGTAAGCACATCAAGTTTAGGGGCTGTTACTGATTTATAGATCAGCTCAAAGTCTATTTTCTTAATCAATAAAGCTTTTTATCCTATTTGCTAAGTTTTCCAATCTAGCGCTGTATTTTGGTGAGTTACATTTTTTTCCATTATTGCTATTCATCCACAATGTTTTAACTCCACACCACAATATTGGTTCATCAGGAAAATTAAGCTTAGAGATAACTAAAACTAACTCTTTATTTGATTTAAAAAGTTCTAATTCAAGATCGTAAATTTCTAATCTTTTACCTTCTTTATCTCGACATAAAATATTAACCGTCAAATCAATATCTTCTTCTTCGATTTCGTATTCACCATTTATTTTTACGACAGAATGCACAAAAGGTTTATTTGTTAAATCTGCTGATTTGGCGATTAAGCTCTCTATATTTTTAGATGGATTTTCAAATAACACTTATTGATTTAATTAAAACTTTTATGGAACCCTGTTTAAACTTATTATTAAGTAAACCATCATCACCAAACTTAGAGTGTAGTAGTTGTAATCTTTTAATTTTAGAAGGCTTGAATTTAAATGGGAACCGTACCTTATTAGCTCTTACTGAAGGTTTTAGCTCACTAAACGGAATTTGAACATTTGTTGTTCCGAATTTTTTTGTTGGGAATGATTTAATCCATCTAAGTCCACCCGGAATAAATTCTGTTAGTCCAAGGAGATCATCTTCACAAGCGACAGCAAATTTAAAAGTTCTTCCTTGTCCATCAATATTTAATTCGAAGGATGAATATTCAGATACGTTTAAAGAGGGTTTATAAATAGGCGATCTACAACTAACAAATCCTCCTGCTTTCTCGACAATATTACCCTTTAATAACAAACCAGAATTTGAAATTTCACAAAAAGCAGAACTTGATCCGCCCATAACAGTATCATTTAATGATTTCCAACCATCGAACTCCTTTTTCTGGAATAAAAATTTTTTCTTACTCATTAAATAATTTAAATTATTAATAGACTTTAACTAAATTTCTAATTCTTTTGCTGATTCCTGATCACAAAATATTGAAATTTGATTAATAGATTTTATTAATTTTGATGGTGTTCTATCTGGTGGCTCTTTTTCATCTAATAACCTCTCAAGAGCAATTCTTTTATTGGCGCCACTAACCAAAAATACTATCTTTGATGAGGCGGAAAGGACCTTTGGTGTTAATGAAATTCTTTTTAATCCTTTGCCTTCATTAAAAATCACAAAATCATCTACATTATTATTTTTTTGATAAGGAAATAGTGAAGCTGTATGACCATCGTCTCCAAGACCTAATAAAGTTAAATCAAATGAGGGAGGGTTTGATCCGCATTTTTCAAATAATTTAGAAATAAATTGATTTTTTATAACTTCATCATCAGCGTTTACTTCATTGAAAATTTCATAAAAATAAGCTTTAGATCCAAAATTAGTTAACAAAGAATTTTTCAACATTAACGAGTTACTTAATTCTGAATTTGGATTAACACATCTTTCATCTCCTAAAAAAACATCAACAAAATTCCATTTAAGATTGCTTTTAGAAAGCAGTTGATACAGAGACTTAGGAGTTGAACCTCCACTCACACAAAATTTGAATCTTTCTTTCTTTTTTAGAGTATGAATAATTTGACTTTCAATAAACTTAAAAACCGCTGTTGATAATTCAAACTTGTCTTTATATATATTTATGGTGTATCCATTTTTGACCTTTTCAATCATTTCATCCATTCAGTATGAAAACTACCTTCCTTATCAATTCTTTCATATGTATGAGAGCCAAAACAATCTCTCATTGCCTGAACAAGATTTTGAGGAAGCCTATTGGTTCTGTAACTATTCAAATAATCTAGAGTACTTGATAAACATGGAACTGGGATCCCAGCTTTAGTGGATAACGAAACTACTTTGGCTAAGTTATCTAATCTTGTTGCGATTTCATTATTAAACCAATCATCAAAAATTAAATTTTTTAAGTTGGGATCTTTATTGTAAGCGTCTTGAATTTTACTTAATAATTTTGATCTAATTATGCAACCGCCTTTCCATATTTGAGCAATTGACGGCATATTCAAACCATAGTTATATACTGAAGATGCTTCTCTTAAAATATCCATACCTTGGGCATAGCTAGCAATTGTGGCAAGGACTACAGCATCAAATAAAGGTTTCATTCCATCAGATATATTTCCTAAATCAAAATCTTCTATCTCTTTAGTTGGAATAGTTTTTTCAATCTCACTACGTTGCTCTTTTAAAGAACTCATTACTCTTGCATTCAAAGATGCATAAATAGTTGGGACTGATACCCCAAGTTCTAAAGCACTTACAACAGTCCATAACCCAGTACCTTTCTGGCCAGCTTTATCTAATATTTTCTCCACAACATCATCTCCTGATATCTCATCTTTTGTATTTAGGCAAATCTCTGTTATCTCAACTAGATAAGAAGCTAATTCATCAGTATTATTCCAAATACCAAATACCTCTGACATCTGCTGACCATTCATACCTTTGACTCTCTTCATAAGGTCATAAGCTTCTGCCAGTATTTGTTCAATTCCATATTCGATTCCATTATGAACAGTTTTTACAAAATGGCCAGAGCCTCCTGGTCCAACGTATGCGACACATGGTCCGTCTTCAACTTTGGCAGCCATTTTTGTTAACAAGCTTTCTATTGCATCATATGAAGCCTTAGTACCACCTGGCATCATACTCGGTCCTTCAAGAGCTCCTTTAGCGCCTCCTGAGACTCCCATTCCAATGTATCCAAAGCTTTTACTTTCAAGAGTATTTACCCTTCTTTCTGTATCTTTAAATTGAGAATTGCCGCCATCGATTAATAAATCCCCTTCCTCAAGGTATCCAGAGATATTATCTATAACAGCGTCTGTTGCTGGTCCAGCTTTTACCATCATTAAAATTCTTCTAGGTCTCTCAAGCTTATTAACAAATTCTTGAAGAGTTTCAGCTCCCTCAATATTCTTTCCAAAGCCTCGACCTTTTAAAAATTCTTCAGTTTTTGAATAAGTTCTATTAAAAACTACACTTGAAAATCCATTTCTCTCTGCGTTAAGAACTAAATTTTCGCCCATAACACCAAGACCAACTAAACCAAAATGTGCCTTGGACATAAAAAATTAAAAAACTCAATAAATATAGTGTGACTACAACTCAATAAAATTGCTCAAAAAAAATACTTATGTCAGCGAAAAATGATCGAAAAGATTTAAATAACAGTTCCGTTTGCAATAGTTGCATTTTTAACTACTACAACAATTCCATTTCTTATGTAAAAGCCTAATTCTGGCTTATCTGCCTCTTCTACTCGATCTTTATTAATGATCACAACATTATCACCAATCCTTGTATTCTTATCAAGAATTGCTCTTTTTACAGTTGTTCCTTCTCCTACTCCAAGAGGAGTTCCGCCCCCTTTTCTTAATTCAGTCCTCTCTTCAGGCGATTCAAAGAAATCGGCACCCATAACTAGAGTGTCCTCAAGAACCGAATCACTTTCAATCCTGCTTCTTACACCTAAAACACAATGCAAAATACTGCATGACTTCAAGATTGTACCTTCACAAACAATTGAATCAGTAATTTGAGCATCTACAAGTTTAGAAGGCGGGAGAAATCTTGGTCTTGTATAAATTGGAAATTTTTCATCATAAAAACTAAATGGAGGTTTTGGTTGCTCAGTTAATGCCAAATTTGACTCAAAGAATGCACCAATGGTTCCGATATCTTCCCAATAATCATCGAATACATAACTTTTAAGAGTATCCCCCCTATTAAGTGCTTGAGGAATTATGTCCTTACCAAAATCGGTATAACTAGGAAATTTATTTAAAAGATCAAAAAGAGTATTTCTACTAAAAACGTAAATACCCATTGAGGCTAGGTAAGGCTTTTCTGAAGCAGACTCCTTACTTAAGCCAAATTTTGAAGTATCTACTGCCATTGCCTTCAACTTCTCTCCAGTAGGCTTTTCGCTGAATTCTTTTATATTTCCTAAATCATCAGTTCTCATTAAGCCAAAACCTTCTGCCTGAACTTCATCAACAGGCAAAGCTGCGACAGTTAAGTCAGCTCCATTATCTCTATGATGTTGGACAAATAAACTGTAGTCCATTCTGTACAATTGATCGCCTGACAATATTAAGTATTCATCAACATCCCATTCTTGAAATAACCATTGATACTTTCTTACAGCATCAGCAGTACCCTCAAACCACTTTGGACTATCAGGCGTCTGTTGAGCGGCTAAAACCTCCACAAAACCTTGGCCGAAAGGTCCATTTAAATTATATGTTCTTCCTATATGTCTATTTAGAGATGCACTATTGAACTGAGTCAAAACGTACATTTTCTCTATGCCTGAATTAATACAATTACTTATTGGGATATCTATTAAACGATACTTACCTGCCAATGGGACAGCAGGCTTCGCCCTCATTTTTGTTAAAGGGTAAAGTCTAGAACCTTTTCCTCCGCCGAGGATGATGGCCAAAACACGCTTCATTCAATCTAATGGACTTAGAGATACAACTATTTAAAGTAACTGATTGTGGGCAAATTTAGAAACAGGAATGGTCAGTTTACGAAGGTATTTCAATAAATCACTAGAAAAACTTAATATAAGTGAAGAATATTTAGCTATTTTTATCATCATCCACCAAAGAAAACAATTTTTCAACGATTTTTAAAGAAGCTTGTCTTTCCTCTCTTGATTGAGGGCTTCTCAACTTAGTAACAGGAGTATGAAGTATTTTATTGATGATTCCTTTAGTCAGAGCTTCAACAACTTTTCTTTCTCTTGCAGAAAAATCTGGTCCCATCCGACTAAGCGCTTTTTGCAATTCCTCTTTTCTAATTAACTCCAAATCTGATCTAAGTTTATTTATTACTGGAACCGCCTCTAAACTTGCCCACCATTCTAGAAAAATGATTCTTTCTTCTTCTACTAAACATTCTGCTTCTTTAGCGATTTTCTGTCTAAATTCCTGATTTCTTGAGACAACCTCTTGCAAGTCATCCACATCAAATGATTTAACAAATTCATGTTGCTTAACATCATTAGATATATTTCTAGGTACACCAATATCAATAAATTTAAGTTTATTACTTAAATTTAATTTTTCAATTCTAGCCAGATCAATTATCGGTTCTTCTGACGCTGTACTTGTAAAAACAAGAGAAGATATTGATATATTTTCATCTAGTTCGTTTAACCCTTTACAAACAATTTCTATGTCGGGGAAATCTACGGTAAGATTTAATGCTCTATCAATATTTCTATTGACAAGAATAAGTTTATGACAACCTTTTGATTTTAAATGAGTTATTAAAAGCCTACTCATTCTTCCAGCCCCAACTACAAGAACCTTCTCTGATTCCAATCCCACAAGAGTATCAACTCCCTTTTCTTGTCCAATTTTTAATTGAGCAAGTTCTACTGCTGCCGAACTGATTGATACAGCTCCAGTGCCTAAATTTGTTTCAGATCTAACTTTTTTACCTGTACTAACAGATTGGGTTAATAGTCTATTAAGAATAGGCCCAATAGATTGATTCTCTTGACCTAATCTCATCATTTTTTTTACCTGAGAAAGGATTTGTCCTTCGCCAAGAACAAGGCTATCGAGTCCCGCAGAAACTTTCATTAAATGCAAAACTGCATCTTCCTGTCTAAAGCAAAAAAGATGAGGATTTAAATCTTCAAAAATAATTCCTGAATAACCTGATATAAATTCTTTAATTGATGAAATACCAGTATTTTTATCCTTTACTAGAGCGTATATTTCTAGCCTATTACAAGTACTTAAAATTGACACCTCTAACACATCAGAGAAAGCTTTTAATGCTTCCAATGATTCTGTTATGGATTGGTCAGGAATACTTAACTTCTCACGCACTTCGACGGGTGCCGTGCGATGACTTAGTCCGACGACAACAATATGCATAAAATTAAAAGTAAATTTTTAAAGACTGATACTCTTAGCACCATCTTTTATATGGACAGTATTTGTGAATCTTGCAGTACTATCTAATGTACTTATTACTAAACTACTTGTTCTAACACAATCTCTTTCAAATTTAACTCCGTCAAATAATAATCCATCAGTTATTCCACTTCCAGCGAAAACAACATTTTCTCCAGATGCCAATTCGTTAGCTTCGTAGATTTTATCTATATCTGTTATGCCCATTTCATTTAGACGTTTTATATTCCCTTCTTTTGTGTAATCAGCCCATTCAGAAGTTTGAGCGATTGCTGGATCATAAACTAGTTGTCCTTGAAAGTGTCCACCTAGAGCTCTCATTGCAGCTGCGGAAATAACACCTTCTGGAGCTGCACCTATACCCATCAAGCAATGTGTTCCAGTTCCTGCAAACCCACATGCAATTGCAGCTTGAACATCACCATCAGAAATCGGTTGTACTTTTGCACCACATCCACGAATTTCATTAATTAAGTCTTTATGCCTCGTTCTATCCATTACAACAACAGTAAGTTCATCAATAGAGAGTTCCAAGCAATCACTAAGAATTTTCAAGTTTTCAGTAGCCGAATTTCTAATATCTACTTTCCCTTTTGCAGCAGGCGGAGCTGCTAATTTGTTCATGTAAAAATCAGGTGCATTAAAAAGACCACCGGTATCTGATGCTGCCAAAACGGCCATAGAGCCTCTTTGATTATTTGCACAAAGATTTGTTCCTTCACAAGGATCTACCGCAAAGTCAACACCTGGTCCACTTCCACTTCCCACCTCTTCACCTATATAAAGCATAGGTGCTTCATCTCTTTCACCTTCACCAATAACAATTTTCCCTTTCATTTCAATTTTGCCCATTCGCAATCTCATTGCTTCCACAGCTGCAGCATCAGCTTCATCTTTTTGACCAAGTCCTGTTAGTTTTGCTGAAGCAATTGCTGCTTGCTCGACAACTTCGAGAATTTCTTGAATTAAAGTTTGATTCACAATTAAATTTTTGAGGATTTTCTAAAAGGTTTTGAGTATGATCTCATAAAAAATATCATTTTTTATGAGAATTATTATGCTAGTAAGCTTTTTTTAACTCTTTACAGCTGTTACTTTATCAGGCCGTGACTTTAAATTAGGAATAAACAACTAAATATAGTATCTTTATTAAATATTTTAAAAATTAAATGACTGAGACAAATCAAGCAAATTTAGCTGGTGTTAATAGACCAATTCAAATAATTCCTTCAGTTTTACCTGCAGATTGGGCAAATATGGGGGCATGTGTTAAAGAGCTCGAGGAAGCTGGGGTAGATAGAATACAATTTGATGTAATGGATGGAAATTTCGTCCCAAATCTTACATTCGGTCCTGAAATGATTGCTGCATGCAGGAAATATTGCAATGTCCCTTTTGAAACTCAATTAATGGTGAGTCAATATAATTGTGAAACCATGCTTGAATCTTATGTAAACGCTACAAAAGGGGCAAATGGTGAACCTGGGGTAGTAATAGCTCATGCCGAAGCTAATATTCATTTGCATAGAGTTCTCGGAAGAATTAGAGACCTTGGAGGATCTCCTTCTGTTGCATTAAACCCTCATACTCCTTTTGAAATGATTAAAAACATTATGGATATGGTTGATCATGTTTTGGTTATGACAGTTAATCCAGGGTTTGGTGGTCAAGCTTACATACCAACAATGCTTAATAAAATCAGAGAAATAAGAAACTTTATTATAGAAAAAAACTTAGATGTAGACATTGAAGTTGATGGGGGCATTAAAGCAAATTGGACTATTTCACAATGTGCCTATGCTGGTGCTAATTGTTTTATTGCAGGTAGTGGAATGTTTGCTTACCCTACATTAAAAGAGGGATGTGATGACTTGAGAAAAGTTGCGCAAGAAGCACAAAAAGGGAATGTGATTTCAGAGCCTCAATAAATATTAAGGGTGATTTTTTTATCACCCAAATATCCAGCCATAACTATGTAAGCCTATTCCCAAGAAATTAACTCCTAAATAACATACTAAAACAACTAAAAAGCCAATAGATGCTAATAATGCTGGTTTGCGTCCTTGCCAACCCTTGCTGATTCTCATATGCAGATAAGCGGCATAAAACAACCATGAGATAAACGCCCATGTTTCTTTTGGATCCCAACTCCACCATGTGCCCCAGGCCTCATTAGCCCAGACTGCTCCTGAAATTAAACCGAGAGTCAAAAGAACAAAACCTATTAATATAGAACGATAACTTAACGTATCTAATTCTTCTGAATGAGAAAATTCAATAGGTTCAACTATACCATTCAAAGGATAGTTGTTAGTAAGTTTGAACCCTCCAATACCAGTAGAACTACTTCTGATTTGAAGCGGCTTATTTTTATTAATGAACAAAACAGATACTGAAAGTAAAGAACCTATTATTAATGCAGCATAACTAAGCATTACGACACTAACATGCATTACTAACCAACTAGATCTTAATGCTGGAACCAAGTTGGATGATAGTTTCAAATCGTCAGGCAAAACAAAACAAGCAAAGGCAACAGTTAGCAACTCAATAGGTATGGCAATTGAGGGGATTATTGGAGATTGGTATTCCCTCTCAATCAATAGTTGTCCTATTGTGATCCCCCAAGCAAGGAAATAAAGAGATTCATACAAATTGCTAATAGGAAAATGTCCAGAAATTGACCACCTAAAAAGTAATTGTAATGTTATTAATAAATTCACTAAAATTGTTAGAAGTCTTACAGTAGAAGAAGACTTTTTTTTGAAAACTGCACCTAAAGATATTGGTAAATTAACTAATAAAAAATAAAAGACTAAAAGACCTAGGACTGAAACTGGATCATATATTAAATTTTTAATAAGATTATCTAGTATCATTCAAAAAACTTTATCTGGTTTTAATATTTTAAGACAATCAAATAATAATTAAAATCATCTTTATATGAGGAAATCTTTAATAATTACTTTTTAATTTATTTTTCAAAATGATTTCAAAGTTTGAAATTATCTCCTAGATAATACTTCCTGACAATTGGATTATCAGCTAATTCATTTGATGATCCGTTTGCTAAAATTTTTCCTTCACTTAATACATATGATTTGTTAGTAATTAAAAGTGTTTCCCTTACATTATGGTCTGTAATAAGAATCCCTACACCGTCATTTCTTAATTTAAGAATTAGTTTCTTTAAATCATTCACAGCTAGAGGATCGATTCCAGCAAAAGGTTCGTCTAATAATAAATATTTAGGTCCTTTTCTACCTACAGTAAGAGCCCGGGCTATTTCACATCTCCTCCTCTCTCCTCCTGAAAGTTGATAACCATAATTATCTACAAAATTATTCAAATTAAATTCATTAATTAATTGTTCTCTTCTATTTCTAATTGCTGCTCTACTATAGGATGAATTCTGCAAAGCTAAATCTATATTATCCTTCACAGTAAGGTCTCTAAATATGCTCGCTTCCTGCGTTAAATAACCCAAACCAAGTCTTGATCTAATTGTGAGAGGTAGATTGGTTATATTTTTACCATTCATTAAAATTTCACCTTTATCAGGTTTTATATTCCCAACAGCAAGATTAAAAGTGGTAGTTTTCCCAGCACCATTAGGTCCCATCAAACCTACAACTTCTCCTGGATTTACAGTTATGCAAACATCATTTACGATTAATCTCCCTTTAATTGAAAGGGATACATTATGAATTTTTAAGTTCATTTTCCTTCATATCGATTAGTTTTCTTGTTTTCTTGGAAAAAAAATGAGATAGAAAATAATATTTTAATTGAAGATAAAGATATATTCATATTTATCAAAGAGGTTTCAAAAAAGGCTTGTCGTTCTCACTTAATAGCTCCTTATATTGTAATTTCCTCAATAAATCTTCCAAACATAAGCAGAAGGATTCAAGATCAATCCCTAAATTAATCTTGGTTCTAGTTTTTATTCTGCCTAAACCCTCTCCAAGCAAAATAGTTGCTCCATTTAAATTACCCTTACTTAAGTGAAACTGAGAAACTGATACTTGTAAAATTCCCTGGATAACTTGTCTTTCGTCACCATCAACGGAGTTCCATATTTCTTCAAAAGCATCATGAGCCTCATACCATTCATGATTGTTAAAAAGATTTAAAGCAGTAAAAAGGGAATCTTTAAAACTTTTTGTACTTTCTTCGTTCATGAAACTAATTATTAATTTTTTTTCTTTTTATTTATTTTTCTCATTCTTATTGAATCCGGTGTTACCTCTAGCATTTCATCTGGTCCAATATATTCTAATGCTCTTTCAAGGGTAATATCAACAGGTGACTGCAAAGTATCAAGTTCTTCTGCCCCTGCAGACCTCATATTAGTCAACTGCTTAGTTTTACATATATTCAACTCAAGATCTTGAGGTCGATTATTCTCTCCGATTATCATTCCCTTATAAACTTTAACTCCAGGTTTAATAAAATAAACTCCCCTATCTTCCGCATTCTTTAATGCATAAAATGTGGCTACACCTTCCTCAAAAGCTATAAGGACTCCATTTCTCCTAGTTTCAAAATCTCCTGTTTTAGGTTTATATTCATAAAATGAGTGACTCATGATACCTTCACCTCTTGTAATACGAACAAATTCACCACGAAATCCAATTAGTCCTCTTGATGGAACAAGAAATTCTAATTGAGTTCTCCCATCTGAACTTGTCTGCATGTTTTTCATCTCCGCCTTTCTCGATCCAAGTTTCTCTATACATGAACCAACGGATACTTCAGGCACATCTAGGACCAAGGTCTCTATAGGCTCACATTCAACATCATCAATTTCTCTAAAAATTACTTGAGGTTGTGAGATTTGAAACTCGAACCCTTCTCTTCTCATCGTTTCAATTAGAATACCTAAATGTAATTCTCCTCTTCCTGAGACTGAGAACCTATCAGGAGAATCAGTTTCTTCGACCCTCAGGGCAACATTTGTTAAAAGTTCCCTTTCCAATCTATTTTTTAATTGTCTACTAGTAACAAATTTTCCTTCTTTACCCGCAAATGGAGAATCGTTAACAACAAAAGTCATATTTAAGGTGGGTTCATCAACTTTGATTAATGGAAGTGGATGGGGAGAATCGGAACATGCTATGGTCTCACCAATATTGACGTCATCGAAACCAGAAACGGCAACGATATCTCCCGCAAATGCCTCATTTATATCAATCCTTTGTAATCCTTCGAATCCTAGTAATTTACTAACCTTACCTTTAATAGTTTTTCCATTTTCTTTAATTAAACTAGCTTGTTGACCATTTTTGATAGTTCCATTATGAATTTTTCCAATTACAATTCTGCCTAAGAAATCAGAATAATCCAAAGTAGTTATTTGTAGCTGAAGAGGCTTATTTGCATCACCTACTGGAGGTGGAACATGTCTGATAATAGCTTCAAAAAGAGGCATCATATTGTCACTATTAGATTCCATCTCTTCTTTTGCGAAACCAGATAAGCCGCTTCCAAAAAGATAAGGGAAATCACATTGATCATCATCAGCTCCTAATTCTAAAAACAAATCCAGTACCTTATCAATTGCTATCTCTGGCACTACTCTTGGTCTATCAATTTTATTTACAAAAACAATAGGCCTAAGTCCTTTTTCTAGTGCTTTTTTTAAAACAAATCTTGTCTGCGGCATTGGCCCCTCATTTGCATCAACGATAAGCAGGCAACCATCAACCATTCCCAATACCCTCTCGACTTCTCCTCCAAAATCTGCATGTCCTGGTGTATCTATAATGTTAATCCTGGTATCTTTGTAGTTAACTGCTGTATTTTTTGAGAGTATTGTTATTCCTCTTTCTCTTTCAAGATCATTCGAATCCATTACGCATGTAGGAATAACTTCATTGTCTCTAAATATTCCTGATTGAGATAACAAAGCATCCACAAGGGTTGTCTTCCCATGATCTACATGGGCAATAATTGCAACATTCCTAATTTCTTTTATCGAAGATGACATTTATAAAATTTAAACAAATAGTAGATTGACTTTATTAAGGCTAACCCAAAGAATGCTTATTATGAGAATTTTCTCTTTAAGACTTTGACAAACATACATCATATTGAATGAACTAAATTTGTGATTTTCTATTTGAAATTTCAAAAACTTTTAAAGCTTCAATTGATCCCTCATATCTCCAATGCCAAGGTTCATAATCTATATATTTATTATCTTTGGGGAAAGATAACTTAAAGTGAAATTTAGGTGCATTCTTTATTAACCATTTAAAGGCGTCAGTATTTTCGAATTCGGCCTCAAAGTCCGTTTCTCTTTGAGTAGCATCTCCAATATCAATGGCAAAACCAGTACTATGTTCAGAATATCCTGGAGGGGCTGAAACTCTAGCTCTTTCTGCCGCTTCTTGATTTCTAATAGATTTTAAAGAATAAAAGATATTGTTTTGCAAATTTATTGATCTATAACCACTTAAGAAGACCAAATATATCCCATCCTTTTTGGCTGCTTCTCTCATCTTTAGAAGAGAATCGCGCATATCAATATGAACTTCAATATTAGGCTCAATTAAAACTAGTTTCTCTTTAGGGGTTTCATTATATGGAAGATGGCCTAAAATTCTGGCATCATGATTTCTTTCAACCTGAAATTTGAGATTATTAAGAGGTATTAATTCTACATTTCTAATAAATCGCAATGAAGCGACAGAAAAGATAAGGAAAAGAAATGGAGAAAATATTAATAATTTTTTTAATAATGTTGAATTAGGGTTATTTAGATAAGTTCTTTTGGCGAGTGGTATATCAAATTGATCGATATCTTTGTTTAGTTCCAATATTTAGAAGTGAATTTGGAAAACATATTTCGATATTAACTATTATTTTAAGAAATGCACTTTTATAAGCAAAAAAGATGTAGTTTTTATATACAGTATTATTTTTTTTTCATATGTTGAGGGTAGCTGTTATTGGTGGAGGTCCAAGTGGTTCTTGTGCTGCAGAAATACTTGCTAAAGCTGGAATAAAAACTTGGCTCTTCGAGAGGAAATTAGATAATGCAAAACCATGTGGAGGAGCAATTCCACTTTGCATGGTAGAAGAATTTGATTTGCCTGAGTCAATTATTGATAGGAAAGTAAGACATATGAGAATGATATCTCCTTCCAATAGAGAGGTAGATATAAGTTTAGATAGAGTTTATGGGGAAAGTGATAATGAGTTTATAGGGATGTGTAGAAGAGAAGTTATGGATGCCTTTATGCGCAACAGAGCATCAGATTATGGTGCTACATTAATAAATGGATTAGTTACTTCTATTGATACTGGCGATAATAATCAAGGGCCATATAAGCTTTCCTACTCAGATTTTACGAATGGAGATAAAAAAGGGGAACTCAAAGAGCTTACTGTTGACCTTTTGATCGGAGCTGATGGAGCCAATAGCAGAGTCGCAAAAGCAATGGATGCGGGAGATTACAAAGTTGCTATAGCATTTCAGGAAAGAATTAAATTGCCTAAAGAAGAAATGAGTTACTACGAAGATCTTGCTGAAATGTATGTCGGAACTGATGTTTCTCCTGATTTTTATGGTTGGGTATTTCCGAAATATGATCATGTTGCTGTGGGCACTGGAACCATGCAAAAGAATCAGTCATTAATTAAAGGACTTCAAGAGGGTGTAAGAAATAGGGCAAAGAAAAGACTTGTTAATGGTGAAGTAATAAAGGTAGAAGCTCACCCTATTCCTGAGCATCCAAGGCCAAGAAGAGTAGTTGGGAGAATGGCATTGGTTGGTGATGCAGCTGGTTATGTTACAAAAAGTTCTGGAGAGGGTATTTATTTTGCTGCAAAAAGCGGAAGAATGTGTGCTGAAGAAATTGTTGAAGCATCAAAAAATGGTCAAGTAATTCCATCAGAAAAAGATTTAAAAAACTATCTTAAAAAATGGGATAAAAAATATGGAACAACCTATAAGGTGCTAGAAATCCTTCAAAATATTTTCTATAGAAATGATTCTGCAAGAGAAGCCTTTGTTGAGATGTGTGATGACATGGATGTGCAAAGACTTACTTTTGATAGCTATTTATACAAAAGAGTTGTCTCCATGAAACCATTACAGCAACTTAAAATTACAATGCTTACACTTGGCTCGATTTTAAGAGGGAAAGCTCTAGCACCTCTTAAATATAAACCCGTTGATAGTGCTGTTAGGGAAAATAAAGAAGTAGAAAAAATGCTAGAAAATTATTCAATAAAGGGAGGCATTAAAGTTAAGAGTTCAAAAGTGTAAAGTCGGCTATTTTTAGAGAATAATTTCTAATTAAGCTCAATAAATTGAGTCTATTATTTCTTATTTTTAAATCCTCTGACATTATTAGGACTCCCTTTTTATTATCAAATAAATCCTCGATAGTGCTTATATTAATCTCAAACAAATTTAGAAGTTCCAAATAATTGCAATAACCTTTCGAAAAAAGTTTTTCTAATTCTTCAATAAATTCAAAAACTTTCAATTCACAATCTTTTTCAAAAAGTTTTGTGTTTACATTCTCCTCTGCAGAGAAAACATCTGCTGAAAGATTACTATTTTTAGCTAATTTGCTTACCCTGGTAATTACCTTCTGGATTTCAACAAAATTTTCCTTTTCTTTAAAATTCATAATAGATTTAATCCTATTTTTAAGATCAACAATATTTAATACTCTTTTTTGAGATAATTCATCAGAAGAGCAAACTGCCTTGATTAATTCTTTACTTAGTGATATTTCTTCTAGATGACTAACAATTCTTTGAACTAAAAATTCATTTAAATCATTAAATACTATTTCTCTTGAGAAGTTTAAATTCGGAAATACGATTCCCCAAAAATCAATAAGTTCGTTGAACAATTTATCTAAAGGTAAATTAAATTCATAATCCCAAATTATTTTAATCACTCCATTCAAATTTCTTCTTAAGGCATAAGGATCAGATGATCCACTAGGACGTTTACCAGAAATAAATATACTTATTAAAGTTTCGACCTTATCTGCGATAGAAACTATTGCACCATATTTTGTGGAGGGCAAAGCATCTTTATAAAAAGAAGGTAAATAATGTTCAGCGACAGCCAAGCAAACATCCTCACTAAATCCCTCATATTTAAGATATTTACCACCCATTATTCCTTGCAGCTCAGGGAATTCGAAAACAATTTCACTACATAAGTCGTTTTTACAGTATTTAGCAGCTTCTATTATTTTTTTTTCTTCTAAAGACTTATTATTTAAAAATTTAAGAATTTTTTTAGTAACTTCCTCTATCCTTTCTACCCTCTGAAATATATTTCCAAGTCCTTTCAAATAGGAAACAGATTTAAGCTTTTCATTTCTTTCGATTGAAGCAACTTTTTTGTCACTTTCTACGAAAAACTTTGCATCTGAAAACCTTGCCCTTAATACTTTCTCATTACCTTTGGCAATATTATTATTTGATTCCTCAAGACCATTTGAAATAAGGCAGAAAGTTGTACTAATATTTTTTTCAGAGCTTAAATCTAGTTTAGAAAAACTTTTGTTTTTCAATAAAAGAGGAACGTATCTCTGATGACTTTTCATAACTGTTGAGAGAACTTCAACCGGAAGATCAAGAAATTCATCACTAAATTTGCCAATAATTAAGTCTGGCCATTCAACTAAATCAGTTAGTTCATTTAGTAATCCTTCTGAAAGATTAGGTTTCAGATTTAAAGATTTAGATGCCTGATTTATTAAACTTTCAATTTTTTCTTTTCTTTCATTTCGAATAGCTATTACTCTATTTCGTTTCAATAATTCAAAAAAACCATCAGGATTCTGAACTTCTAAAACTTCATTGATTAGTCTATGACTTTTTGTTTTATTACTTATTTTGATCTTTGGATCACATTCATCAAATTCAAAACTAAGAATTTCATCATTATATATGGAGGCAATCCACCTTATAGGTCTTGAAAATTTTATGTTCCCAGCCCCCCATTTCATAAATCGAGGGCCTTGAAGACTCTTTACTAATTTTGGGATAATCGAAGACAAAGAATTTTTTGTTGATAGTCCTTTCTCAATTTTCTTTCCAAATACAAAATCACCCTTTTCTGTATTTTTTATTTCTAGCTCAGCTACATCTATATCTAAGCTATTAGCAAATCCTAAAGCAGCATTAGTAGGACATCCATTTAAATAAGCTGAATTTGCTTTAGGCCCTTTTCTTTCTATTATCTTATCTTCTGCATAATCAACTAAACCTTCGAGAAGTAGAACTATCCTCCTTGGTGTGGAGGTAACAACTATATTTTCGAATTTGATTAACTTTTTATCCAATTCAAATTCTATTAAAGATTTAAATTGTTCAAGAACAGAATGAGAAAATTTTGCGGGCATCTCTTCTGTTCCTATCTCAAGTAAATATTTAGACAAGAAAAAAATATGACTACACTTACTATAATTTACTACCAGTTAAATAAGCTTTTCGCTAATGTATAAAAAGAGATATTTTTTGGTCCTTTGATCAAGGTTGAGAAAGTAAAAAAGAAAAAAGATCCCACCAAGGAAGAAACTGTTTGTTTGGCAAATGGACTAGAAGTTTCTAAATTTGAAAATTTTAAAAAAAGTAGCCAATTTCTTAAAGAACCACTTGCTACTGAATTAGTGAATGAGAGCGATCATTTTACCAATGATGCAGTTCAGTTATTAAAATTTCATGGTAGTTATCAACAAGATAACAGGGAAAATAGAAGGCCTGGCAAAAGTAAAGATTGGCAAATGATGCTTAGGTTAAGAAATCCCGGCGGGGAAGTCCCTGGGAAATTATTTTTAGCATTAGATGAATTATCTGACAAACTAGGTAATGGAACACTTAGGGCCACTACTAGACAAGCCTTTCAAATGCATGGAATTAGAAAGGAGAACCTAAGGGAAGTAATTCAAACAATAGTAAATTCAATGGGCTCCACATTAGCTGCATGTGGAGACATAAATAGAAACGTTATGGCACCTGCGGCTCCATTTGATTCGCCAGACTATAATATTGCAAGAGCATTGGCAAAAAAAGTTGCAGATCTTCTCACCCCAATGGCTGGCCAAGGCACTTTTTTGGAGCTTTGGGCTGATGGAGATTTAGAGTACACCATAAAGCCTGACAAAGATATTGAAGCAATTAGGAAGCTCCAATTCAAAGATAATGTTTTTAGTGGGATAAAAGATGAGCCTCTCTATGGTTCAACTTATTTACCGAGAAAATTCAAATGTGCTGTTACAGTTCCCGGGGACAATTCTGTTGATCTTCTTACCAATGACATTGGAATAGTAGCCTTTACCTCTAAAGATGGAAACTTAGAAGGGTGCAACTTCTATGTTGGAGGTGGTATGGGGCGAACACATAATAATGAAGAGACCTTTGCCAGAATTGCGGATCCACTTGGATATGTTGAAGAACCTGATGTTTATGAATTGATACAAAGCATTGTGGCTGTTCAAAGAGATTATGGCGATAGAAAATCAAGAAAAAATTCGAGAATGAAATATCTTCTTCATAGAAAAGGTATTAAATGGTTCAAAAAGATACTTTCTGATAAGTATTTCAAAAAAGAAATTAAAAAAATCAGAAAAGAACCTGATAAGGTTCTTATTGATTACCTAGGTTGGCATAAACAAAATAAAACCTCCTATTTCGTAGGTTTACCATTATTATCAGGGAGATTATCTGGAGAGAAGAAGAATACCATCACAAGTATTGTTAAAAAATATAATTTAGATTTAAGACTCACACCTAATCAAGATATTTTACTTTGTAATATCGCCAATAAAAACAAAGGTGCAATTCAAAAATCTCTATCAAAAATTGGATACGAAAATTTAGAAAACATTAATGAAATACAAAGACACGCTTTAGCTTGTCCTGCTTTACCACTTTGTGGTCTTGCAATGACTGAAGCTGAAAGAATATTACCTGATGTATTAAAAAGGATTGAAAATTTACTTTTAGATCTAAATATACAAAAGACAATATTATTCAGAATGACAGGATGTCCGAATGGATGTACCAGGCCTTATATGGCCGAATTAGCACTTGTTGGAAGTGGGCAAAACAAATACCAATTATGGTTGGGGGGAAGTAAAAATCTACAAAGGCTTGCTAAACCATTTTTACAAAGAATGGAACTTAATGATTTAGAAAAAACTCTTAAACCATTATTTGATAATTGGAAGAGTAATTTGGATTTGGAGTTCGGAGATTTTATAAATACTCAAGATGAAATTTATATATTGAATTTACTAAATAAAAATCAATAGAATTTAAATTTTTCCATAAAGGGCATTTGCTTTTTTATTTTTCCAAGCCCATAATTGATCACCATAACTAAAATGCCACCATTCATTAGGATGTTGAGCAAATCCGAATTTAGTCATAATTTCCCTTAATAAATTTCTTCTACTATTCCAAATAATTGCTTCTTTATTCTTTATGTTTGCATAAAAATATGGATTTGAGGTCTCATCCATTTGATCAACCATACTTCCCATTTCAACAAGATTTCCTTCTTTATCTGATAAACAAACATCTAATGCACCCCCAGTTGAATGAGGGGGAGGACACCTAGTGTCATAAGAAGGATATGCCCAAAATTTTTCAACTTTTTTTATAATGGATGGATAAGATTTTATATTTTCAAAAGAAATATCAATATCGGATTTTTCACACTCTAATAAAAATGCTCTTTTAAACATAAATTCCTGGACTTCTAAAGGTCGCCAACTGTCATAAATTAAAAGGTTAAAACTACTCTTTGATACCAAATTATCATTTACTTTTACTAATCTATTTACTACCTCCTCTCTTAATTTCCAAATTGAAGTTTTATCTTTGTAAGGTGCTCCTAAATGAAAGTAAGGGTGGGGATCTAAAAACTTTAGGCAGCTAGGTATAGCTATTAATTTATCTCCATTATCTTTGATTGGTATTTTATTCCAAATTTTCAATTGAAATTTGCAATTGATTTATAGTGGCATATATATCAAAAATTACAATGATAGTTTTCAATTTAAGAAATCATGAATGAATTTATTATCAGAATTATCAATAAGTATATTCCTTAAAACAATATTTTCTTTTAAATCAGGATCATCACTAACGATCTTAATAGCCTCTTCACGAGCCTTATCAATAAGAAACTTATTGTTAGGTAAATTGTCCAGTACAAAATCAGGCAATCCGGATTGTCTATATCCTAAAATCTGGCCTGGTCCTCTAAGCTCCAAGTCTTTTTCAGCAATATAAAAGCCATCATTAGATTTTTGCAAAACACAAAGTCGTTTATTTTCTAATCCATTTTTATCGGGGGTTACCAGATAACAAAAAGATTTTGTTGATCCTCTACCAACTCTCCCCCTTAATTGATGTAGCTGGGACAATCCAAATCTGTCCGAATTATAAATAATCATAATTGTGGCGTTAGGCACATCAATGCCAACCTCAATTACTGTGGTTGAAACCAATATATTAATTTCATTCTTTAAAAAAGAATTAATTACTTCATTCTTTTCTTGTGAACTTAGTTTGCCATGTAATAATCCAACTTTTTTGTTAAAAAAGACCTCTTCTGATAAATGTTTGAATGTTTTCTTTGCAGAACTTAAATTCATTTTTTCTGAATCTTCTATAAGTGGCAAAATGACATAAGCTTGCTTTCCCTTATTAATCTCATCTTCAACAATCTTAAACAAGTTAGTTAAATCATCTTCTGAAATTATTTTTGTTGTTATAGGAACTCTCCCAGGAGGGAGTTCTGAAATTTGACTCACATCTAAATCACCATAAATAGAAAGCGCAAGAGTTCTTGGAATTGGTGTTGCTGTCATTGATAACAAGTTAGTATTTTCTCCTTTGTTCAGTAATCTATTTCTTTGAGTAACTCCAAATCTATGTTGTTCATCAATTACGACCATCCCTAATGCATTAAAGATAACTTTATCCTCAAATAATGCATGAGTACCTACGAGGATATCAACTAATCCATTGTTCAAATTAGAGATAATTTCTTTTCTCTTTTTTTGAGGAGTATTCCCAGTAAGTAGTTCAACAGAAACTAAAAGGGGGTTCAAATATTTTAATAAGTTTTTATAATGCTGTTCTGCCAATACCTCAGTTGGGACCATAAATGCACCTTGCAGGTTTTTTTCAATGACAAGTAAAAGAGACGCTATTGCAATTATGGTTTTACCGCTTCCCACATCTCCCTGAAGCAATCTAGACATTGGTACGGGGTTAGATAAATCTTTCTTAATTTCATTTAAAACATTATCTTGAGATTTTGTTAATTCAAAAGGAAAAGTATTTAAAAATTCTTTTAATAAAGATTTCTTTTGAGGTAATTGTTTGGAAGTTACATTTTTATTCGTCTTTCTTTTTCTAAGTAGGAACTTTATTTGAAGTAGGAATAACTCATCAAAAACCAAACGTTTTTTTGACTCAATAAGTGCCTGTTGAGTTGGTGGAAAATGAATATTAATCAATGACTCTCCTTTTGATAATAAAGATAATGAATCAAGTTGCTTTTTATTTAAAATTTCTGGATATTGCTTTGCATAAATTAGTACCTTTTTCATAAGTTTTATAAAACTCATATTTGATAATGCTTCACCTAATGAATACAAGGGTAATATTTTGCCTGAGAAATTAAAATTATCATTGTTATCCTTAAGAATTTCAATCTGCGGATCTACAAAAGTTTTGCCATACTCTGTCAATTTAACCTTACCCGAAATAGCTAATTTGGTACCCGGAGTATACAAAGATTTTTGAGATGTGAAGAAGGAGTAAGATCTAAATCTTCTTCCTAAAAAAAATTTTGTAACCTTTATTGAAGACGTTTCATCAGAAACTACAATATTCATTATTGATAAATTACTATTTTTTTTACTCTTATGAATATAAAATCTTTTAACGTTTGCGATGCACGTGTATAAATTATCTGGTTTTAAATTTATTATCTTGACTCTATTCGTATAGTCTAGATATGTTCGTGGGAAATAATTAATTAGATCTTTTATATGAAATATCCCTAATTCATTAAGCTTATTTTTATAAACTTTTCCTACATTTTTTATTAATGAAATATCTGCATCAATTGACAAACTTGAATCAGCTTTATTCAGAAAAACATTATTAGAAATATTATCAGAACTTTCTATTTCTAGAGTTTTACCTAGTTTATAAAGATTTTTTCTCGTATCTATAATTAATCTTTTTCTTTGATTTTCATCTAATTTATTATATTCATTATATTTTTTAGAAAATTCATAAAATATACTTAAATATTCGTCTGAGAGATTTAGATTATCTAGTTTTTTTAATGATTCATGCAAATAATCATTAAAATATTTTTCTCTTCCTAAAGTATTAATAAATTTGTTTTCAGTTTCAATAGTAAGAGATTTTTGAAGAGGTCTTATCCAATCTTTAATTAATTTATTATTATTCTCGCTAATAGTCACATTTGAAAAAAGAGTTATTTTTTCAACGTATCTTATTCAAAGTTATTTCTTTTTGCCTCCAATATGTCTCTTTTTTAATCAAACGCTGAAATTGATTTTTTAGCTCATTTATTTTGTTCCTTTGAATAGAAAGATTTAAATTTTTAAACTCTAACTCAACAGTAGATATATTGAAGAAAATAATGCTTGGAAAATTATTGCCGATTAATGATGACCGATTTAAGTTTAATTCGAAATTAATAACAAAAGGATATGGATGTTTTATCATAAAATTTTTGCCTACTAAGTAATCAAAGGAATCTTTAGATATCATCTTTTTTATTAGATTTGCCTTGAATAATTCTTGGTTGATCTTATATGAAAGATTCAATAGTAAATTTTCCAATGACTTATCTATTAAATCAAAATTATTAAGAATCTGGTTTTTTGGTAAATTATCTATTTGATTGATATTTTCTTTTTCTTGATATCTTGGGTTTTCCACCTTTTCTTCTCCTATTAATTCAAGTAAGGAGGAAATAAATTTTTTTTCAACTCCTAGATTTTCAAAAATATTGTTTTTAGATAAATAATTATTATGGTGGTTATTATCTAAATCAAGTGATACGAATCTCTCATAATTATGAGCTTGATAATATTCAGAAGTATTTGCAAAGTCTTCAGTAATCTCGAAATGAGTGGGTTCTTTTAATTGAAAACCATCTTCATATTGAAATTTTTCTTTTTGATCATCCTTTATTTTTGTGGAACTATCAAAAATAGTAAAATTAATTTCATTATTTATATTTTTTTCAATTTCATTTATCTTTAATTGTTCTACTGTTAAAAAGGGCAGATTCGTAAATATTAATTTACTTATTTTTTCTTCAAAAAGAATATAGAATTCATTTTCATTTAAGAAATTATCATTAATTGTTGGATAACTATATATTTGATTAAGGCCTTTTTCTACAGAGATGAAAAGTAGATCTCTTACTAGATTAAGATAAAGTTCATATTCCCTATAGATATTTCTAGTTAATATTCTTTTTTGTATGTCTGCTCTCTCTAATTGAGAATTAATTTTATCTATATCTGTGTAATTATTGAAATTATTCAAATCATTCAAGTGACTAGTTTGTTTGCATTGATGCGACCTCTTCAGCAAAGTCCATCTGATTTTTTTCAATACCTTCACCCAATGTATATCTTGTAAAGCGTCTTACTTTGATATTTTCCCCAATTTTTGCAGCTGCTTGTTTAACAAGATCCTCAACTGTTAGAGAACTATCTTTAATGTAGGGTTGTGAAAGCAAAACAAGCTCATTAAGCCTTTTTGCTATTCTCCCTCCAACTATTTTTTCTTTAATTTGTTCTGGTTTTCCAGATAAATCATCCCTACCCATTTCAATCTGCTTTTCTTTTTCCACAACATCTTCTGGTATTTCATCAATTGATACATATTCAACATTTGGGCATGCTGCTACTTGCATTGAGACATCTTTCAATAGAGATTGGAATATATCACCTCTAGCAACGAAATCAGTTTCACAATTTAACTCTAGTAAAACTCCGACTCTTGATCCAGTATGTATATAACTACCAATTGACCCTTCGGCCGCTACTCTTCCCGATTTCTTTTCAGCACTAGCTATGCCTTTCTTTCTTAACCATTCCAAAGCTTTATCTAGATTTCCTTCAGTTTCGTTAAGTGCTTTTTTGCAGTCCATCATTCCTGCGCCAGTTTTGTCTCTAAGATCTTTTACAAGTTTTGCTGTAATGTTTCCCATTTGAAGTAATAAAAAATAGTGAATAGTAAGTTTTAATAGTGAATAGTAAGTTTTAAATTAGAATTTAATTTTTTCTTTCGGCATTAGAGCCCTTTCTACCCTCATTTATGGCATCTGCAAGTCTTCCTAAAATAAGTTGCACAGATCTAACGGCATCATCGTTACAAGGAATTGGAACTTCACACAAATCCGGATCGCAATTTGTATCTAACATTGATACTAATGAGATATCTAATTTTCTAGCTTCTAATACTGCATTAGATTCTCTTCTCTGATCAACCAATACAACTACATCTGGTAATCTTCTCATACCCTTAAGTCCACCTAAGTATTTTTGTAATCTTTCAAGTTCTCTCCTTAATACTGCAGCTTCTTTTTTAGGCCTCATTGCTATTGAACCACTACTTTCCATTCTTTCTAGATCCTTTAATCTTTCAATCCTAGCCTTCATTGTTGTCCAATTAGTCAACATCCCTCCAAGCCATCTTTGATTTACATATGCAGCTCCACAGCGTGAAGCTTCCTGAGCGACTACATCTGAAGCTTGTTTTTTTGTCCCGACAAATAGGAAACGTTTACCGCTTTTTGCAGCGTTTCTCGTCCATTTATATGCATTGTTCATACACAATGCTGTTTTTACAAGATCAATAATATGAACTCCATTTCTAGCGCAATATATATACTTAGACATCTTGGGATTCCAACGTCTAGTTTGATGCCCAAAATGAGCACCAGCTTCCATCATTTCTGATAGTGATACAACAGCCATAATTTAAAAAGGGTTTCGGGTTAGCCTCTATCTGACGGGGAATTAATATTAATAATTCACCCGAAACTGTCAGATATGTGAAATTTATTTCAACTATCTTAGCAAGTGATGTGTATTTCTAAAAGTTTTTTATCTTGATTTGGTTAATTGTTTAATGTAAATCATATTTAAAGGGATCCTAAGTATCTCAAGTGCAAGTCTATTTCTTCTTATATGTACTAAGAATCTCAATAAAGGAAGGATTCTATCAACACTGATTAGTCCTCCCAAGCAAAGAATTTGCCAAAGTAAATTATGGAGAGGAGTTAATTGAATCATAAATCTAACCCTTAAATTTGGGTGTTTCTTGTAAAACACTAAAGCCATTTTTGCTCTCTCTTTTTCTTGAGCTATTAATGAATCTATTTGTTCGCAATTAAATGGCGGATGCCAATGAAAACCTACTGCATTTGGGCATTTAATTAATTTTGTCCCAATTTTTTTTAGTCTTTCTCCAAGTTCTAAATCCTCCCAACCGTAAAGACTAAAAGAAGTATCAAATAATCCCACACTTAAAATCAATTCTTTTGATATCGCTACATTCCCAGTAGCAAAGTATGCAAAAGAAGTGTCCATTATTTTATGTTTTTCACTCTGAGGATTTAAAAAATTAGATGTATTGACTACCGAGCCATAGGTAAAACATTTTTTATCATTTTTTCTCCAAGAGGCAAGTAATTTTTCTAGGTGGCAATTTATAAAATTGTCTAAAACAATAAGATCACTATCAATAAATATAATAATTTCATATTTTGATTTAATTACTCCCAGATTTCTTCCAAGTGCAGGCCCTCCATGTTTTTGCTGAAATAGAATAACGTGTGGGAGATTAGCTTTGTTTTTATTTATCCATGAGGTTGTCCCATCAGTAGATCCATCATCAACTACTATTACTTCATAATTACTGATATTTGTATTTAATTTTTGATTCTCAAGCGCAAATAGACATTTCTCTAATATAGGTAATCTATTGTAAGTCGGTATAACAATACTTACATTCATGATTATGTCTTAAATATGCATAAAATATTGAAATCCAAAAGATAAAAATAAAAATATTCCCTAATCAGCTGCACCGCCATTATTTGCTGTACCTGTAACGTTTCCACCATCAGGTC
This sequence comes from Prochlorococcus marinus XMU1406, assembly GCF_017696055.1. Classification (NCBI taxonomy): domain Bacteria; kingdom Bacillati; phylum Cyanobacteriota; class Cyanophyceae; order Synechococcales; family Prochlorococcaceae; genus Prochlorococcus; species Prochlorococcus marinus. The sequence goes on along the minus strand of NZ_JAAORG010000001.1, from coordinate 676,032 downwards.
TTCCATCTGTTCTTAATTTCCTTTTTTTGAATTTTCTAGCATAGGCTCTATTACGTTCCTGCTTTTCTTTTTTTAGATTCCTTCTCTTAGACATAAAATTTTTAACTTTTAATTATATTAGCTCACTATGAGCACTATATATTTTACCATCTTCCATATTTAATATCCTATCAGCCATATCAGAAATTCTTGGATCATGCGTCACCATAAGTACAGAACAATTTTGCTCTTTTGCTAGTTTCCTTAAAAGGGTTACTATTTCTCTTCCTGTGACGCTATCTAAAGCAGAAGTGGGCTCATCAGCTAATAAAAGTTTTGGGTTAGCAGATAAAGCTCGAGCAATTGCTACTCTCTGTTTCTGTCCACCAGATAAGTCATTTGGCAACTTTTTATGATGTTCTTCTAATCCTACTGCTGACAACCAATTCCGTGCTATTTCACGTCTTTGCAAATACGTTAAACCTTTTATTAAATCGGCGCCCATCTGGACATTTTGTTCTGCTGTTAAACATCTCAGAAGATTGTGACCTTGAAAAATCATTCCAATACTTCTTCTAAGAATCTGACGAGTTTTCCTTGATGCTCCATTTAACTGATTATTTAATACAGTTAAATCTCCACTTTGACAGGTTCTCAAGGCACCAATTAATGTTAAAAGAGTAGTTTTACCACATCCAGAAGGTCCTTTCAAAAGAACCAACTCTCCTTTATCAATATTTAAATTTACGTCATTAAGAACTTTTTTTTTATTCTCATTTTTTCCATAAAAGTGACTCAAATTATTTATTGAGACTGTTTTAAAGTTTTTAACATTATTTTTTGATTTATTAGCTTTAACCATTTATCTTCAATTGTTAAAAAATTTCGGCAGGATCAGCGTCAACTAATTTACGCATCGCAACAGCGGCGGACCCCATACACATAACTAAAACTAATACGAAAATTAAAATAGTTTTATCTGCGTCCATTATTATTGGGAGTTTAGTAGAACTTCTTATAACTGAATAAAGTATTTGACCAGAGAAATAAGCAGGTAAATAACCAAACAATGCCAACAAAACCCCCTCTCTAGCTACAACAAAGAAAAGGGACTTAAGTCTATACCCCATTGCCAATAAGGTGGCGTACTCTGGGAGGTGATCTGTAACGTCACTATAAAGAATTTGATAAACAACCACACACCCTACAACGAAACCCATCAATGCTCCCAAACTAAATATAAAACCTATTGCAGTACTATTTTTCCAATAATTCTTCTCAAATTCTATAAATTGATTTTTTGTAAGAACCCTAACATCATTTGGGAGTGAGTTATTTAATATCCTTGAAATCAATTCAGGATCAGATCCTTTTTTTAGCTTTACCAAACCAATTTCTATACTGCCAGGAGGATTAGCAGGAAAAAGTCTTAAGAAGGTTTCTCGACTAGTTATCAAATTACCATCTGCACCAAAAGATGGTCCCAACTCCACAAGGCCCTCAACAATTACTCTTTTCCCAGCAACCTCAGTCTCAACTTTTTTTTCAGATAAGAACCATTCTTCAATCGGTCCAAATTCAGGTCTAGATAGTTTGTCAAAAAGAACTCTTGATGGATTTCTCAATTTATAAGCTTTCTTTGAGAATCCCTTATCTAAAAGAAGTGAATCGGAGGGATTGAAACCTAATGCAAGTATTGATCTAGTTTTAAGGTTTTCAGGATTTCTCCAAAGTAAATAATTTAGATTAACGGGAGCAGTTTTTTCAACATCTTCTACTGCGAGAGTTTGAATTAATCTTCTTTTTGGGAATCCACTCATGCTTATAGAACTTTTTGATCTGGGACTTATCAAAACAAGATCGGCATCTAGAAGTTTATGAATAGTTACGCTCGTGTCAAATAAACCATCTCTAAAACCTAATTGCATAAACATCAAAATTCCTGCAAAACTGATTCCAGCTATGGCAACTGCTAGCCTTAATGGTTGCCTAGTTAATAACAACCAAGCTAATGGTATTTTTCTAAATTTTAAAAAAGAAAAAATCATTAGGGAATAAATTTTGCAATCACTTTCATTCCTGCGTAGTTTTGAACAATATCTATAGAATCTTTATCTAGTTTTACTAGTACCTCAATAATTCGTGAATCAGCATCCCCCGTTGGATCAGTCGATAGAACTTTTCTTTGTTTTACCTGAGGACTAATCCTAATCACTTTTCCCTTAAGATTTTTTTGGAAACCTCCATTCTCACTGCTCAATTCAACATTCTGAGAGATAAAGACTCTATCGATGTCAGATTCATAAACCTCTATCAAAGCTTCCATTTTTTGACTAGAACCAATATCCAAAATCCCTTCATTTTGAGGCCTTTCACCAACTCTCGTGTTTATTCCAAGGATAAAACCATCGATTGGACTCCTTAGTTTTGAATTAAATAGATCTATCTTGATATTTTTTTGATCTCCGATAAGGTTTATTTTCTGTTTTTGCAATTTTAAAAGTTCATCTTTTCTCTGTGAAAAATCTACAAAAGAATATACATCTTTGCTCAAAGCTAACTCATACCTTTGAATTTGATCTTTCTTTAGGATAATTTCTTTGTTGATAGTATTAATTAGATTTTCGTTTCTTTCAAGATCAGCAATTAATTTTTCTCCATTTTCAAAGGTTGCGAGTATATCACCTTTTTTTACGAAATCTCCTTCATTTACTAAAATTTCGACAATTCGGGGGGAAGAGCCAAACTGACTTATTGGAGCTGCCAATTGTCTAATCTCTCCCGAAGGAGAAAGTTGACCAAGTGCTGCAACAGCTGTAATAGGAGGTATAAAATCTGAAGTTATTTCCTCTTTAAATTTTGAACTAGATTTATTATTTCCAGAACAGGAAATAACACCAAGAGATATTGGTGTAAATAATAAAAAATAAATAAATAAATTTTTTAATATTTTCAATTTCATTAAAAATCGAAGAGTACTGTTTTGATATAGTTATTTACCCATTTTTCATCAAAATATTTTAAAAGAACCATGCTAGTCTTTTCATTTTTCATTTGTTGAACACAATATTTTTTTTGAAAATCTATTCTCTCTTGGATAATTTCCTCATTAACTTCCGGTTTAGCTTTCTTACTTAATTTGATTAAAATAGTTAGGTATTGATCCACAACTCTACAAAAATCATTTTTTTCAGATTTACTTTTTAAGGAAGCAAAAAATACATTATTAGAAAAAATCCCCCCCCATTTAGGAATATCTCTCAAAGAGGTAAAAGAACTTTTATCAACTTCAGAAAGTAATTTTTCGTATTTCAAACCTTGGTTTTGTGATGCCGGTGATAAATCAACAATGGCAGCAGAAACAATATCATTTATTTTTACCAAATCCATCCCAAAAATTGGGATATCAAACTTTGGATCAGGAAAAAAAACGCAGTGTAATATTTTTAGATTCTTTGAAAATTCTGCTACTTCAATATGTAATTTTCTAAAACCTTTTGCTTTATAAAATTCATTTTTAATATAAAGTTCTCTGCCTATATCTTTAGATATTATGTTAGTTAGTTTTGGATCAATTTTTATACTCTTAAGGTCCTCAAGCATGGATCTATGCTCTCTAATATTTTGTAATAAATCCAAAATAAGAGGGTCAGTTAATTTTGTTTTAGTTAAAGATTCAGACAACAAGGCTAAAAAGTACCAAAATAGAATTTAAAGAGAGAACCTAAATGAAAGTAGGAGATGTTAACTACTACACCCATTCAAGCAAAACTAGATGTGTGTTTGTGGATAATAAAGAATTGCCGCTTTTAAGCATTGATATTTGGTGCAAAGCAGGTTCTTCATTTGAGGATGTTGATAAAAACGGCACTGCTCATTTTCTAGAACATATGATTTTTAAAGGATCTAACAAAATAATGCCAGGTGAGTTTGACCATAAAATTGAATCCCTAGGCGGATTAAGTAACGCTTCAACTGGTTATGATGATGTACATTACCATGTCTTAGTTCCACCCAGTAACTTTAAAGAATCACTTGCTCTTTTGACAAATATTGTCGTTGCTCCAGATTTTAATCCTGATGAATTTATAAAAGAAAAAGGGGTAGTTATTGATGAAATAAAACAACAAAATGATCAGCCTGAAGAAAGACTATTTAATTATTTTTTGAAAAGGGTTTGGTTAAGTCCGAATTATGCCAATGCGATTCTGGGAACTGAACGTAGTATTAAAAACTTAGAGATAAATGACCTTGTGAAATTTCATAGCAAACATTACACTACCGAAAAAATTTGTATTGCAATTGCGGGGAATCTTTCTGAAGAAATTTATAAAATTTTTGAAAAAAGTGATCTATCTGGCATAAAAGAAAGTCCAAATTTAATAAATCCAACAAAAAATAAACCTTCTTTAAAAATTAGGAATGGGAGAGAGTTAATTAAGTTTGATAATTTAGAGTTTTCAAGAATATTTATGGCTTGGTTTATCCCAAACCTCAATGATCAAAAAAATATTATTGGACTAGAGATATTAGCATCAATACTTTCTGTAGGAAGAAACAGCAGATTAGTTAAAACTTTAAAAGAAGATAGAAATCTTGTTGAATCGGTATATGTAGATGTAAATGCTGGAGAATTAGGTGGATTATTTATAATAGAAGCGAGTTGTGAGTGCAAAGATATTGATTTAGTAGAAAAGCAAATTAATAAAACAATAGATGAGATCCTAAATTGTAAAGCCTTGACTTTGGATGAAATAAAAAAAGCAATAAATATAGTGAAAAGTAATTATATATTTAACTTAGAGACATCTACACAACTTTCTTCATTCTTTGGAAATGAACTTCTTTGGGGGAGAAAATCTTCAATTAATAATTTAGAAATTCATTTAAATTATTGGAATGATTTGGATAATTTCAAAGAGATCACAGAATATATCCTTGGAGAAAAATTCACTTTAGTTGCTTCCCCTGATAAATGTTGAAAAGATATTTTTTAAAAAATAAAAAAAGAAATTTTTCAACTGCTTCAATTTGGATTAAAGGGGGGAGTGATGTAGATAGTGTTGGCAAAAAAGGTATAAACAAGATTCTCAGTTCATTACTTACCAGAGGATGTGAGGGTTTTAATAATTTCACTCTTTCTGAGTATATTGAGTCCTATGGAGCAGAATTAAATCAAGAAGTACTTGAAGATGGTATTTCAATAAGCATTAAATCCCTAAATGAACATTTCAGCAAATTATTCCCTGTATTAGATTTAATAATTAATAAACCAACTCTCTTAGAAATTGAATTTCAAAAAGTAAAAAAATCCTCAATTAATTTTATAAAAAAAGATAAAGAGAATCCATTCAATATCTGTTTTGAAAAATGGAGAAAAATTGTTTACTCAAATCATCCTTATGCTTTTAACACAATTGGCAATGCAGCTGATGTCTCAAAGATTACCTATGAAGATGTTTTGCTTGAGTTTAAAAATTTTAAAAATAGAGAAAAGTTCTTAATTTCAAATAATCCCGAAATAAATGGAGAAAATTTTGGCACATTAGAAAAAAAAATCCCTAGAGAGAAATCAGGACGTGTAAATCATAATTTAAGTACTATGAATAGATTTGATTACATTAATAATGATTCAAATCAAACAATAATAATGATGGGGGACCAAACTTGCTCGCGAAGAAGTAGTGACTATTTGCCACTTAAGGTTTTGGAGTCATATTTATCTTATGGAATGAGCGCTGCTTTATTTAAACTTTTTAGAGAAAAACATGGTATCACTTACGATTTAGGTGTTTATTATCCTATAAGGAGTGGGAATGCACCATTTTTAATTTATTTATCAGTATCTAATAAGCAAGCCCTTTTTGCTTTTGAGCTTTTATCAAAACTATGGAAAAATTTACTTTTTAATCCTTTGACTAATGCTGAAATATTTTTAGCGAAAGAAAAACTAAAAGGTTCTTTTCTCTTAGGAAATCAATCACTAGATGAAATTTTGCAGAGAAAGATACAATTAATTAGTTATGGTATTTCACCAATTTCTGAGATCGATTTAAATTCAAAAATAGAAGAAATATCTTCGTTAGATATTCTTAAATTAACTTATAAGTATTTTTCAAAACCTTTTCTGAGTATTTCGGGCAATGAAAAAATATGTTTAGAAATTTCTAATAGGTGGAAGAAAAACTTTTAAGTTAGTTTTTCTCAATCTTATCAATATCAATTAAAAACGAACCTCTTCTAAACTTTACTTCAACAGTATCTGGAGATTTGATTGATAGGATTTCCCCAATTTCATCAATTGCCACTAAATCAGGTGGTCTTAACATCGGCATATTATCTGAAGTCTTCAAGTAAGAGACTGGCGCAATCAACTTAACCTTATCCTTGACCTCAAATTTCATTTATAAATTAGATACATTCAAGGGTAGTATAAGCATAAAGTTAGATAAAATACCAACGAAATGCATTGATTCATCCTACAATCTTATAATCATTCTTCATACAAATTAATGAATCAGAAATTTAAAACAATAATTTTATGGGCTTTACCTATACTTTTAGTAATTGCGCTTTCCTACCAATTTTTATCTTCAAGCAATGTTGATTCACTTAAATCTAATGGGACTACTGTTGCACCAAGAAATTCTGCGGTAGCAAGAGTTAGTTATGGCAGATTTTTAGATTATATTAATTCAGGAAGGGTTACATCTGTTGATATTTTTGATGGAGGAAGAAATGCAGTTATAGAGACAATAGATTCGGATTTAGATAATAAAGTTCAAAGGTTGCGTGTAGATCTTCCAGGCTTAACACCTGAACTTATAAACATTTTAAAAAATGAGGGAATCAGTTTTGATGTGCATCCAGTTAAAACAGCCCCTCCTGCATTAGGAATTTTGGGTAATTTACTTTTCCCAGCTATTTTGATTGGAGGTTTAATTCTTTTGGCTAGGCGTTCAAATGGTATGCCTGGTGGCCCTGGGCAAGCCATGCAATTTGGGAAAACAAAGGCAAGATTTGCAATGGAAGCTGAAACAGGAGTTGTTTTTGATGATGTTGCAGGCGTCAATGAAGCCAAGCAGGATTTGCAAGAAGTCGTAACTTTTCTGAAAAAACCAGAAAAATTTACTTCTGTGGGAGCAAGGATTCCAAAGGGTGTTCTATTGGTAGGACCTCCTGGAACTGGTAAAACTCTTTTAGCAAAAGCTATCGCAGGTGAAGCAGGTGTACCATTCTTCTCATTATCGGGTTCTGAATTTGTTGAAATGTTTGTTGGTGTTGGTGCTAGTAGAGTTAGAGACCTTTTCAAAAGAGCTAAAGAGAATAGTCCTTGTTTAATTTTTATTGATGAAATAGATGCTGTCGGAAGGCAAAGAGGTGCAGGTATTGGTGGAGGTAATGATGAGAGAGAACAAACTCTTAACCAATTGCTTACTGAAATGGATGGCTTCGAAGGTAATAGTGGCATAATAATAATTGCAGCCACAAATAGGCCTGATGTTCTAGACTCAGCTCTAATGAGACCTGGCAGATTTGATAGACAGGTCACCGTTGACGCTCCTGATATCAAGGGAAGACTATCAATATTGGAAGTTCATGCAAGAAATAAGAAACTTCAAGAGGATTTAACACTTGAAAGTATCGCAAGAAGAACACCAGGATTTACTGGGGCAGATCTAGCAAATTTATTAAATGAGGCTGCCATATTAACTGCTAGGAGAAGAAAAGACTCTATCAGTATTTCAGAAATTGATGATTCTGTAGATAGGATTGTTGCAGGAATGGAAGGTTCACCATTAACAGATGGTAGAAGTAAGAGGTTAATTGCTTATCATGAAGTTGGCCATGCTCTAATAGGTTCATTAGTAAAAGCACACGATCCTGTTCAAAAAGTGACCGTCATTCCAAGAGGTCAGGCTAAAGGATTAACTTGGTTTACTCCAGACGATGAACAAACCCTTGTTAGCAGGGCTCAACTAAAAGCAAGAATAATGGGTGCATTGGGAGGAAGAGCTGCGGAAGATGTAGTTTTCGGAAAAGGTGAGATTACAACAGGAGCAGGAGGTGATTTCCAACAAGTTGCTTCTATGGCACGTCAAATGGTTACTAGATTTGGAATGAGTAATTTAGGTCCCATAGCTTTAGAAAGTGGAAATCAAGAAGTATTTGTTGGTAGAGATTTAATGACTAGAAGTGAAGTTTCAGATTCAATCTCTAAACAAATAGATGAAAGTGTAAGAGTAATGGTAAAAGAATGTTATAAAGAAACCTACGATATAGTGAACAAAAATAGAAAAGCTATGGATAAGATTGTTGATCTATTAATAGAAAAAGAAACATTAGATGGTGATGAATTTGTAAGTATTCTCTCCAAATTCACAAAAATTCCTGAGAAAGAAAGAACACCTCAACTATTAAATTAGAATTTATTAGGTTTCTTATCTAATACCAGATCAATTAAACCGTACTCAACTGCTTCGTTTGGGGACATATAAAAATCTCTATCAGTATCTTCTTTGATAGTGTCATAATCCTTCCCTGTTCTTTCTGACAATTCAGTATTTAGTCGCTCTTTAAGAAACAAAATTTCATCTGCTTGAATCCTTATATCACTGGCTTGTCCTCTAGCGCCTCCAAGTGGTTGATGAATCATTATTCTTGAATGTCTAAGGCTGCTTCTTTTACCTTTAGTGCCTGCGGCAAGCAAAAATGCGCCCATACTAGCTGCTAAGCCTACACAAACTGTATGAATATCAGGCTTAACATGTTGCATTGTGTCAAAGATACCCAATCCATCATATACGGATCCTCCTGGTGAATTTATGTACATATAAATGTCCTTATCTGGATCCTCTGCTTCAAGGAACAATAACTGAGCAACAATTCTATTAGCAGTTTCACTGGTAACTTGTTCTCCCAAAAAGATTATTCTTTCTCTTAATAGTCTCGAATAAATATCAAAGACTCTTTCACTACCGCCAGATTCTTCTAAAACTAAAGGGATCATAATAATATTTATCTGTTTATTAGATATTAACGATATTGAGTCAACATACGCTAACCTTATTAAGGTTTACATATAAAAAATTGAAAGAAAAATTGACTGTTTCAGATAGCAAAAAGTTATTTCATGAAAAATTTCCTTACGTGATTCCAGGTTTATATAAGAGAATAGTTGATGAAATGCTTGTCGAACTTAATCTTCTGAACCATCAAAATGATTTTAAGGAAGATTATCTATTTTGTGTCGGTCTCACCGAAACATTTAAAGAATTAACGAAAGGATACAAACCTGAGAAACATTTAGATCTTCTTTTTGAATCTTTATGCAGTTCTACAAATTTTGAAGCGAAGGACATTAATGAAATATCTCAAAAATCTCAAAAGGAATTCAAGAATAAATCATCTAACGATATTTTGAAATTACTAATAGAAAAAAGCAATTCTAAACTTTATCCTTCAAGGATTTTGAACTTAGCTATATATATATTAATTTCAAACGCCCATGACCTTAAAGAGAAAGATGAAGCAGAGACAAATAAGATGATTTCTGATATTTTTGAAAAATTAAACTTATCTGCTAATAAAGCAGAAAAAGATATTGGAATTTATAAAAGTAGTATTTCAAAAATGGAACAAGCAAAAGAATTAATTGCAGAGCTCAGGAATAAAGAAAAGAAAAAAGAACAAAAACAATAAACCTATTTTTTTAATCTTTTTTTATCTTTCCAAGAGACATAGGATATATAAATTACAGCTAATGTTATAAATATAAGTAAAACAAACGATGTTAGGATGAGAAAATTATTTAAATAGAATTCATTAGTTAAAAATGAAATCATATATCAATGGAACCATCACCATTTCTTCCCCAAACAACCATAGCAATTGAAAAAGTAAAAATTGCAGCCAATGCTGCCCAACCTATTTGAAAGATCATTAAATTTAAATCGCTAATATTACTACTATAAATATAACAGAACTTCAAAACTTTTAATCATTTTTAAAGCTAAAGTTAATTTCTCAGAAACAAAATTTTCTCAATAGAATAGTGATAAATCTAAATTGGGAAGGTTAGTTTTAAATCATAGTACAAATATAGAAGGTCTAATTCCAATACTCCAAAAATTAGCACTGGATATTAATATCAAAACAATTACTCCAGCTGCTATTTCAAGAGCCAGGGGAAGATCTTCTAAATTGATAATTAGATTATCAGTGAAAACTATAAACGGATATAAAGCAATAGCAAGAAAGGGTAAAACAGCCCAAGAAGTTTTTATTTCAACAGACTTAAGTAAGGATGAATTAAAAGAAATTATAGATACTTATAATAAAAAGTAATTAAATTAAAGAGAATTAGAAAATAGTCATGAGAGAACAAATGAAATTTGTATTGAATTTTTCAATGTTTTTATTGGCCTTTTTTTCATTTAGTAATGAATCATTCTCACTCACTGACCACCAAATAAAAAGATTTTGCGCAAAGGAGAAAAAGGTATCTTTATGCATCAAAAATTTACAAGAGAAAAGATCTGACCTCCAGAAAGGAAACCTAATTGAAATCCCTGTAAGACCTTACAAACGGTAATTGGAAATTGAATTTAAATTTCAAATTCTGATTCGAAAAGATTAAAAGCATCTTTATAGCTTGTGAGAAGTTCTTCAGAATTATCAGAAAATCCTTGTCGATCGTAATCTTCTTTTAATTCATCATATAAGTACACCACTTTGTTAAAGGCACTCATATATTCTTTTTGTATATCTTCATCATTGATATCATAGATTTTTGCCAGTACTAATTCGACATTTTTTTTTGATGAATATATTTTTCTCTCAAAATCTTTATTTAACTTCCTTCTTTTTTTTGCCATTTAAAATTTCTAAATACAGATTAACAATACTCAAATTCATAGATAAATTAAATTAAAACTTATAAAATAAAAATATAGTTACCAAATCAAAATAAAACCTCTACATTCCATATAAATCATTCGATGATATGAGTAAAAAACAAACAACTAATCCTAAAGAGGTTAGAAACCAAAACTATGAAGCCAAGAACATGAATACTGCCGAAAACTTAAAGAAAAAGAAAGATAAGGATCTTCCTTGGTGGGTAGAGTTATTATTTGTTCAGATAGGATTACCAGATAAATTACTAATAAAAATATTAAACGTCAAAAAATATTCTAAAGAATTTATTAAAAATGATAAAAAATCATTAATAATATTTTTATTTGTAATTACTACATTGGCATATTTTTATCCAGTTATTAAACATGCAAAAAACAAATTAGATTGTGAAGCAATTGCTAAAAATTATATTATTAAAAATAAAAATATAAATGGAATTAACAATAGGGAGATAAAAATGATATCTACAAATTTTTGTTATGGTGGCGAAGAAATCTATGAAATAGAAAATTTAAAAAATTAAATTTTGAATTATTCTCTATAAATTAAGCTCCTCAATATTATGATAGTAACTTTAAATTTAATAAAGTTTTAAATTTTATTCCTATGACTGATATAAAACAAAAGAAAGAAAACGTAAAAATGCATTTAAAAGATTTGAGGCAAAACTTAAAGAAAATGCATTTAGAAGTTACTGAAGAATTAATATTACCAAAGCCTGGTGAGGTAAAAGACTTGATGAATAAAATGGATAAACTATTAAAATTAATAGAATCAAAATAAACTATAATTTAAATAATTTAGAATCGTCAATCGTTAAAAAATGAAAATAATAAAACAATTTCCACTGATAATTCTAATTGCAATTTTCTTAATTTCTTGTAGGACATCAACCAATAAAGAGTATCCCATTAATAATTTGGAAAAAAATATTGATGAGAATCCTTATTCAGAAAAGAAAAGAATGGAAATAAAGTTTTCTTGTGGAGACGATGGTATTTCAGAATACTTAGATGATGGATGGAATATTTTAAAAGAAGATTCCCAAGAAAAAATTTGCACCTGGAAATCTGTTCCTGCCACAAAAGATTGCAATATGGAAAAAGATAAAGGATGTAAAATAACAAAGCCAGATAAAATAGGTGAAGAGAAAATCTATTTATTGGAAAAATAAATTTAATATATGACTACAAAATCAGAACACTTAGTTGATTTAATTTTTAATAAATTAAAAACCTATGAGAATAAAAAAGTATTTTTAGAAAAAGAAAGTTTGAATAAATTTATTCTTTCACTTTTCAAAGAGAACTGATTCAAGGACTTATTTAAGTTAACTGCTATAGTTAAATATATTTTTTGATTAAAAAAGATATGTATAGTTTTTCTTCATTAACTGTTATTCTGTCAATAATTTTTATTATAAGTCTTTATCTTTTATTTAGGGTTACTTCTAGTAAAAAGAATTAGAAAATATTTTTACTTCATACTCAAATGATAGGATCATCTCTTAGTAGTAAAACTGTATGCTTATTTAAACCACCATTAATCCATTCCTTATATTCTTCTTGGACACACTTTTTATCAGAATTATCTAGTAGATTAATTCTTTTTTTTGCATTATCTAAGGCTAACTTAATACAGAATTTATAATCATTAGAGTTTTCTTTCATAAGTTTTTATTAAATACTAGTAAAAATAATTCCTTATTCTGTATTGAAAATTACAATAATAAACGTTGATTTAATAAGAGTATCAAACAATACGGAAGAATTTTTAATATATTTAGGATAATAATTATGTTTATAAAAATCCCATGTCATACGAAGCAGGCAGTAAAGAATGTAGACATTTAATTGATGCCAAAGAAAGTCTTCTATCAACATTAGATGCGTTAAGTAATATAAATTCTACAGATCTAATACAAATCCAAATCAAAGAAATTTACAATAAATTAGAACAGATGCACGATAAAAGAAAAAAAATAGAATCAGCTACAAATTATCTTTAAATATATTCGTATTAACCGAAAGTTTTTAAAATTGGTTTTTTATCTTCGTCACTCTTTTTTCAGACAATAAATCCAATAAAGCATCAAGCTGTGCAAGTACCTCCTTTGCTTCATTAAGATCTGGCAACAAATCTTCTTTGATAAGCATTTGATGCATTTCTCTGAGCTCTAACCTTATATATCTAAGGTGAGAACATACTTCCTCTCTCTTAGTTGCACTCATATTTCCTTTATATTCTTTATATTATACAATATTATCTTTTTTGAATCCCATATCAATTTTGTTAAATTGAAAAGTTATTTCAACCCCGGTAACATATCAAAATCTTTTAAAGTCGCTTTGTAGTAATATTTCCTTCATGAAAAAGAAAAAATCAAAAAAAAATCAAACCAATTCAAATTTAAAAGATCAAAAATTAGGTCAAACAAAAAATTCTGCAAAATTAGTACTGTTTGTTTTCGGGATAGGTCCAATTATTGGCATAATAATATTTTTGTACAGTAAAGGATTTTTTAATTCACCAACTATTTAAATCTTAAGTAGTTAAGATTATTATTAAAAAATTAATATAATTTAAAAATAATTATTGAAATTTTTTTAATGAAAATATTCTAAATTCTGCAATTTTTTTAGCATTTTCTGGATTAGATATTAAAAAAGGGTGGTCTGATAAAAGTTCAAATACCTTATCTATCTTTAATGATAAATCATTACAATCAATATTTTCCCATGCCTCATCAAATGACATTGCAAAGCTATCAGCATTATCATATAGTTTATCTTTCATAATATTTGGAATTTAAATTAAGAAAATTTCAGAAATCCGACCCAATCTGAGAGAGTAATTAGAAAAAGCATCTAAAGCTATCCTAATGACTGTTTGAGAAATAACATTGTATGAGTATTCTTTAAAATTATACTTTAATCTCATTATTTAAATTTATACATAAAAGTGCTTTTAATCAAAATCTAATTACATTTGACAGAAGTGTTACAATATTGGCATATGTAAAGGCTCATGGAAAATAAAGTTAAAAGAATAGGATATCTCCCTAGAAAAAGAGTACTTGAAATTATTGATGAAATATCTAAAAGCGAATCTATAAGTAGATCTAAGGTAGTTGGAATATTAGTTGAGGAAGCATTAGATGCCAGAGGAATTGCGAATTTTGGATATAGTAATATCAGTAAGTCAAATAAATACAAGTCGGATAATTTTAAAGATCTCCATAATGAGAATGCCCACTTAAAAGATACTGAAGACGAATTTGTTGACGATAGTGGATACACAGTTTCAACTCACAAAACTTTAGACCGTTCAATATCTTCTGCAGATATTGAATTAGCAAATAAAATAAATATTCTTAAGGAATCAGGATTAATATAACTTTTATTGAGTAATTTTTTTATTTTTTAATGCATAACATTGAATCATTGTTTATTCTTAATCAAGAATAATATTCTTTTTACATAATTCGAATATTAAATCCTTTCTAATATTAATTTTGTAAATAAAAAAATGAAAGATATTAAATGTCCTTCATGCGGCAAAACCTTCCGAATTGATCCCAGCAGCTTTGAAGAAATACTTCTTCAGATAAAAGACGAGGAATTTAACAAACAAATAAAAGAAAGACTTATTCTGGCTGAAGAAGATAATAAAAAAGCTTTGGAAATTTTAAAACGAGAGTTAAAAATACAGTTAATAGAGCAAAATCGTATTAAAGAGTCTGAGATCCAAACTCTTGAATCTAAATTAAAAATAACTGAAGAAAAGAAAACAAATGCTCTTAATGATTTAAAAAATCAAGCAACAAATAAAATTAATTTACTGAATAATGAATTAATCAAGCTAAAGGATGAAATTAAAAACCAGTCTTTAATTTCAGAATTATCTTTAAAAAACAAAGTTAGTGAAGCTGTTACTAATTTAGAAAAAGAAAACTCATCATTAACAAATTCCATTGAAAAGATGAGACTTGAACATTCAATTAATGAAAAATTAATTGAAGAAAAGTTTAAAAGCAAAATTAGTGAAAGGGACCTGACTATTCAGGAGTTAAGAGAAATGAAATCCAGATTATCTACAAAGATGATAGGAGAAACATTAGAAATCCATTGCGAAACCCAATTTAATCTGAATCGTGCCTCTGCGTTTAAAAACTCATATTTCGAAAAGGATAATGATGCCACTTCTGGGAGTAAAGGTGACTATATATTTAGAGAATTTGATGAAAATAAAACTGAAGTGGTATCTATAATGTTCGAGATGAAGAATGAAAGTTTAAATGGAACTAATAAAAGAAAAAACGAAGATTTTTTAAAAGAATTAGATAAAGATAGAAGACAAAAATCTTGTGAATATGCAGTTCTCGTATCCCTTCTAGAACCAGATAGTGAACTATATAATGCTGGCATAGTAGATGTTTCTCATAGATTCCCAAAAATGTATGTCATAAGACCTCAATTTTTCTTGCCCATTATTTCTCTGCTAAGAAATGCATCTATGGAAACCTTAAAATACAAATCACAAATTGATTTAATGAAACGTGAGAATTTTGACATAACTAATTTTGAAAGTACTCTTGAGCAATTCAAAAATGCAGTTGGGAAAAATGTTTCTCTTGCTCAAGATAGATTTAATGATGCAATTTCAGAAATTGATAAATCAATAACCCATTTACAAAAAACTAAGGAGGCTTTAGTTCTCTCAAAAAAACATCTTTTATCTGCTGACAGCAAGTCTCAAGATTTGACAGTAAAGAAATTAACTAAAAATAATCCAACCATGAAGAAGAAGTTTAATGATTTAAATAATTTCGAAGATGAAGTAGCCTAATTAAAAAAGTTTTTGAAATTAAAAATAGTTAAAAATATATTTAATTTCTAATTTATAAATATACTATAAATAATAAATTACTTAGTAAAGAAAATAATGACTATCAACACTCCTATTTTTAGTATTGCCAAAGATCTTAATGTCGAAAGTAATAGAATATTACTAGCCTGCAAGAAACTTGGAATCAACGCAAAAGGTGCTACAAAAAGATTAAATAAAGAAGAATTAGAAAAAATTAAAAGTTATTTTAAAACGGGCAAAAATGTGTCAGATGAAGTGATCAATTTAAATAAAGTTAAAACTAAAAGTAGTTCAAAAAAAATTGAAGAAAAGGTAAAGATAAAATATTTTGCTAACAGACTTATTCGTAAATCTTAAATAAAAATAATTTTTTTAATTACTTAAAGGAATAAGCCACAGAAGAAAAAAATAATAATTTATCATAAGTAAAAATACTTAAAATGAGCATAAGCCAAATTTTAAATTCTCTTGAAAAATCCTGGGAAAGAAATGATATTCTTTCAAATATAAAAAAGGGTTTTGGGACAGACGAGATAGTTAATGAATTTCTTATAAAAAACGAAAGACAAATTAAAGAATTAAATTCTTTATTAAGACCAGAAGATATTGAATTATTAAATCAAGTAGAGAAACTCTCAACTTGCGAGTCTAAATTAATAAATGAGATTAAAAATTTAAATTACTTAGAAAATAATGAAAATCATCACATTATGAATAAAAAAAAGATTATGCCATCTAATAGAGTTTCTTTCAACAAAGTTAGTTCATTCATGATTAATTGGAGTAACAAATTTGTAGTTATTGCTTTAATAACAATTTCAGCTATAGCTTTATCAAAACAAGCGTGGGCATAATTAGCTAAATTAACTTCATTGTAAGAGATGTAGTTTTGAGAACTAAACAAGAATATTTAATTAGATATAAAGATGGAAATCTTTATTGTCAACTTGCTGATATTTGGATTGATCCAAGCAAGCCAGTAAAAAAGGCATTAATAACTCATGCACATTTTGATCACTTTACATTTGGCTGTGAAGAATACATTTCTACTAAGGAAACTGCGATACTTCTTAAAGAAAGAGTTGGAGATAATATCAAAATTAAGACTTTTGAATATGGAGAAGAATTTAAGATAAATGGCATTAATATTTCTTTTCATCCATCCGGTCACATCCTTGGATCTAGTCAAATAAGGTTTATTTTTGCTGAAGAAAAATGGCTAATTTCAGGAGACTTTAAGCTTCAAAAAGATCAGACTTGCAAAAAATATGAAATAGTAAAAACTGATTATTTAATAAGCGAATGTACTTTTGGGTTGCCAATATTTAAGTGGGATGAATCAAATAAAATAGCAAATGATATTTCAAAATGGATAACTAATTCACCAGAAAAAACTTCTTTACTTTTCTGCTATTCACTTGGAAAAGCTCAGAGATTGTTAAACGAAATTAGTCAAACAAATTTTAAGGGCAATATTTATTCTCATGGCAGTATTCACAAAATGAACAATAGTTATAGGGAACTTGGAATTGATATTAAGGATACTATAAAAATTGAAAATAAAAAAAAGATAGATGAGCTTAAAGGGAGTCTTGTATTATTACCGCCATCTTTAAGTAAGGGTTCTTATTTAAAAAATTTCAAAAACATTCAGACAGCTTTCGCGAGTGGATGGATGTCAATAAGAGCTCTCAGAAAAAGATCAGGATATGATAAAGGATTTGCAATCTCTGATCATGCGGATTGGGATGGAATTCTGGAAGTAGTAAAAAAGTCTGAAGCAAAAAATGTATTTTTTCATCATGGAGATAGTGAAGCCTTAAGTAAATATTTAGTTGAAAATGAATCAATAAATGTCCTTTTATTCGGTAAATAAATATGAGCTTAAAAAAGTTTTCAGAATTATTTTGCGATCTAGATTCATTTAATAGTACAAATAATAAAATTGAAGTTTTAAAGAATTATTTTTTATCTAATGATCCAATAGATAATTCATGGGCAATATATTTACTAACTGGAAAAAGTAATAAGAGATTTATTAGTGGAAGATATTTAAAAAATCTTTTTTCTCAAATATATGAATATCCTCAATGGTTAATTGATACATGTTATTTAAAAGTTGGTGATTCTGCTGAGGTAATAACATTATTACTTAAAAATAAAACTAATTCTAGAAAAAAGAAATTATCAAATATAAGTCTCAATGAATTACTAAGCGAAACAATACCTGCATTATCAATACTTAATGAGCAGGAGAAAAATTTAGAAATTAAAAATCTTTGGGAAACATTACCTGAAGATAACCATCTAATTTTTAATAAAATTCTTACAGGAACTTTTAGAGTAGGAGTCTCTATCGGATTAATCACAAAATCAATATCAAAACTAATTAATATTGAGGAAGAGATTATTTCTCATAGGTTGATGGGTGATTTTAAACCTTCAATTGATTCATATAAATTTTTAATTAACAAGAATATCAATCTTCAAGAGTTAAATTCCAAACCATTTCCATTTCTTCTAGCAAATACTATTGAAGATAAAATCTTCAAAAATCCAACAAATCACTTTCAATTTGAATGGAAATACGATGGTATAAGGATGCAATTAATTAAAAGATCAGGCAATGTTTCGTTATGGACAAGAGGGCAAGAATTAGTAAATGAATCTTTCCCAGAATTAGTAGATAAAATGTCACATATAAAAGATGATTTTGTTCTTGATGGGGAATTATTAGTTTGGAATTTTAAAGAACAAATTGCCTTTGATTTTTCTTTACTTCAAAAAAGAATAAATAGAAAATCGCCTACTAGATCAATCCAAATAAAATATCCTATTATTTTTATTGCTTATGATCTTTTAGAGATTAATGGGAGAGATATAAGAGAAATTAAATTAGAAAATAGAAGAATTGAGTTAGAAAAATATTTTTCAAAATGGCAAATTAAAACTGAGAATAATATCACTGATATTTTCAAAATATGTGATTTAATCTTTCCTAAAGATTGGCCTGACGCTTTAAATTATAAAGAAAAATCTCGAGAAAATAATACTGAAGGATTAATAATCAAGAAAAAGACTTCTATATACTCCCCTGGTAGAAAGAAAGGTATTTGGTGGAAATATAAAGTTGATCCTATGCAACTGGATGCTGTTCTAATTTACGCTAAGGGCGGTAGCGGTAGAAGAGCTGGTCTGTATACAGATTACAGTTTTGCATTATGGAAAGACAAAGAATTAATTAAATTTGCAAGTGCATATTCTGGTTTAACGAATATTGAGATTAAAGAGCTAGATAAATGGATAAGAAAAAATACAATAGAAAAATTTGGTCCTGTTCGATCGTTAAAACCAGAAATGGTATTCGAAATATCTTTTGAGAAAATACAAATTTCTAAACGTCATAAGTCAGGCATAGCAGTACGATTTCCAAGAATAACAAAATGGAGAAAAGATAAAAAAATTAATGATGCAGATAGCCTAGAGAATGCTTATGAACTAATGAAAAAAATATCATGAAAAATATTACGAAAAATAATAAGCAAAATAATTTAATTTCTAAAATTAAAAAGTTTTTCTCCACAAATGGATGGGAGCCACTAACCTATCAGATCAAATCTTGGGAAGCATTTTTAAATGGAGAGAGTGGAATAATACAAGTTCCTACTGGATGCGGCAAAACTTATGCTGCATTAATGGGACCTCTATCAAAGATAGAAGATCCCAAAAATAATAAAAGTGTGAATATATTGTTAATTACCCCTTTAAAAGCACTAAGTAGAGATCTAAAAAATTCCATCCAATTAGCAGCTTTACATTTTAATAAAGAAATCACTGTTGAGATTAGGAACGGAGATACAACCCCATATGAAAAGAAAAAGCAAATAGCTAAACCACCTAATATTCTTATTACCACTCCAGAGTCTTTATCTCTTTTACTTTCTAATAAAGAATCTAATAATCTATTCAAGGAGTTGTCATCAATAATTATTGATGAATGGCATGAATTGATGGGTAGTAAAAGAGGAAACCAGTGCGAGTTATCTTTAAGTTGGCTAAGAGGTAATATAAAAAATTTACAAATTTGGGCAATGTCTGCAACTATTGGGAATATTGAAGAAGCAGCAAGAGTAATAGTTGGGATGAGCGCTATTAAACCCAAAATTATAAGTACAAATATTCAAAAAGAGATCGAAATTATAAGTGTTTTACCAGAGGAGGAAACTACCTTTCCATGGAGTGGGCATCTTGGGATTAGAAGTCATTCTTCACTATTAAAAATCCTAGATAAAAATAAAAGCACCTTATTGTTCACCAATACGAGAAATCAATCTGAAAGATGGTATCAATGTCTTAAATTTTTTCTCCCAGATATGGAAGACAAAATTGCACTACATCACGGCTCCCTGGATAAAGAAGATAGAAAAAGAGTTGAAGAAGGGGTTAAAGACGGATTAATAAAATGGGTAGTCTGCACCAGCTCGTTAGATTTGGGAGTTGACTTCCAACCTGTAGATCAAATAGTTCAAATTGGTAGTGCAAAGAATTTAGCTAGACTAATCCAAAGAGCGGGAAGAAGTGCTCATAGACCAGGTGGAAAATCAAAAATAATTTTTATGCCTACTAATTCTTTAGAGTTATTAGAGATTAGTGCAATGAGAAGAATAATAAAAAGTGGTATATCTGAGGAAATTAGAATTCCTGAATTATCTTATGATGTACTTCTACAACATCTAATAAGTTTGGCATGTGGAAATGGCTTTGATCCGAAAATTGAGAAAGAAAGAATTAAAAATTGCTGGAGTTATAGAAACTTAAAAGATCAAGATTGGAATTGGTGTCTTGACTTTTTAGAATATGGAGGAAAATGTCTTAAAGCATACCCAAAATATAAAAAGATAGTTAAAGAAGAATTACAAAATAATAATGAAAAATTTAAGTATTTTGTAAAAGACAAATCTTTAATAAGAATGCATAAGTTCAATATTGGGACTATTACAAGTGACAAATTTGTGAATGTCAAATATATGAAAGGTAAATCTTTAGGTAATTTAGAGGAGAATTTTGCTTCAAAATTAAATCCTGGAGATACATTTTACTTTGCTGGCAAAATGCTTCAATTTGTAAGGATAAGAGATATGATCTTATACGTTAAAAAATCAACAAAAAAAAGTTCTCTAATTCCTGCATGGGTTGGAGGTCAAATGGCAATTTCTGATCTACTTTGTGAGAGTTTGAGAAATGAAATAGATATATGCAATGAACTAGAAAATTATGATTACTTAAATCCTGAACTCAATTCATTACGACCAATATTGAAGAAACAAAAAGTTCTTTCAAATATTCCAAAGAAAGATGAATTCCTCATAGAAATATATAAAACCAAAGATTTATCAAATCTTTTTGTTTTTACACTTGATGGCAAATTTGTAAATGAAGGAATTGCATTTTTATGGGCTTTGAGATTGGCAAAATTAAAACAATCTACATTTAGCATTACTGCTAATGATTTTGGATTCAGCTTAACTACCGCAGAAGATTATGATTTTTCCATAATAAAAAAAGAAGCTGATTACTTTTTGAATAACAAAAAATTAGAAGAAGATCTAGAAAATGCAATTAATTTTTCAGAATTAACAAAACGAAGATTTAAAAATATTGCCCAAATAAGTGGACTTGTAAATCAAAATAATCCAACAAAAACAAAAACCTCCTCTCAACTTCAAATAAGTTCAAGTCTTTTCTACGATGTCTTTACTAAATATGAAGAAGACCATCTTTTGATAAAACAATCGCATCAAGAAGTTAAAGAATATCAATTAGAAAATAAAAGAATATCTAGATCATTAGAAAGATTAAAAAATTTAAAAATTATATTAAACGAGATAAAAACTCCAACGCCTTTTGCTTTCCCTTTATTAGTTGAAAGACTTAAAAATACTTTAAGCAATGAACCAATAGAAAAAAGAGTAGAAAAACTTATAAAAAAATATAGTGATTAAATGAAAAAAAGTTCTTTTAAATTTTGTTGGGAAGATACATTGTTAGAGATGCTTCCTTCAAGAGCGTTATTTCTACCAGAAACAAAAGAGTTGTTAATATGCGATATTCATCTTGGGAAAGCTGAGTATTTTCAGCAAAATGGTATACCTCTTACTAATAATTCAGATAAAAATAATTTCGCAAGAATAAAAAAAATAGTAAAAAAATATAGTCCTGAAAAGTTAATAATATTGGGAGATTTATTCCACAGCAAATATTCAATAGATAAAACTCTTCAAAAAAAAGTTGAAGATCTTCCTGAGCTACTAAAAACTAATGTTGAACTTATCCTCGGTAATCACGATGTAGGTTGTGATATTAAAAATATAAAAATTTTTGATATTAGAAAAACTAAAAATATTACTTTTAGTCATGAGCCAGTTAAATCAGAGAACAAAAATACCTTGAATATTTGTGGACATTATCATCCAAAAATCTATATAAAAAACAATGGAGATAAATTATCATTTAGGTGCTTTGCAATGGATATGAATAAAAATGTTTTATATATTCCTGCATTTGGAGACTTAACAGGCGGATATCCCTGCAAAAAGTCATTTAAAAAATGGGCAATTGTTTCGGAAGAAGAAATTATCGAAATAAAATCTTAAAAAAACCTATTGAAGTGACTTAAATTTTTCATTTAGATATACCAATTTATACTTAAAAGTCTCGTTTATTTTATTTATCTACTAATTTGTGTCTATTAATCTATTTCTACTAGTAGAAATAGATAATAAAAAATTTATACAGCTAATGACCCTTTCTTTAGCAGACAATCCACGTTATAAAAAAAATAAACACATTTTATAGAAATGAAAAAATTAATAGCCTTGATTTTATTTCCATTTCTTTTCATGCCATTTGGGGCAAAAGCAAATGATAATTTTTCCGTTGAAATAGAAGCACTTACACTAGTAATGGAGCAATACAAGGAAGAAACTGAATCAAGTCTTGAACTAGACATGGAAAATAAAAAGCCAAGTTACATGGCTCTTAAACAAGACGAATGCAATGCCACTGTTGAAGTTACACAAAAAACAGGATTAGAAGTTGTAAATACTGAATCTTTCGATGTAAATGTCTGCTTGAAAGAAATCTATAAAGTAATCAACTAAATAAGCAGGTTATAAAAATATAATAAAAACATACAATTTAAAGAGGTCTTTTACTTAAAGAAGGTAAGACCTCGAGACCTAACAGAAAACTTTGGAACGGGTTCTGCATAACCAATTAATAACTACAATGGATTTGTAGAGGTGTAATTAAAAGTACAAAACCTAAAATTATTTTTTAAATAATTACTTCTTCTTTGATAATGTTTGTGATTCTTCTCTAGACATTAAAGCTTCGATTTGAGCAAGAACTTTTTGAAGTTCATCCGTTTTTGTTAGAGATGCTTCTGCTACTTCTCTTAATTTTTCTAACTGTTCTTTAGTTTTATCCATGATAAATAAATTAGAAATTAACCACTTTTAAAAATGGTTTTAATACAGATTTTTCACTCCCACACAGATTCATATTCTCTCTTTTTTTTATAAAGTCAAATAAATTTCCCTTTATTAAGGTTTTATGAGGACTTCCAATTAATTCTTTATTTAATATTGAAACCATAAGATTACCTGAAAAAGAAATACTCTTAAATTATGAAGTAAATACGGGCAATCCTATTGTTGCAGTTGTTATGAGAGCTCCTGCAAAAATCAAGAAAGGTAGAAAAGGGTAGTTTTTCAAAGATAAACTTTATTAATTCGAAATAACTATATAGGTATTTATACTGTTTGTCTACCCCTAGCCCCTGTTTAAGGTAAAAATTTTTCTTTTAAAAGTAAAAATTAAACATCAACCAAATTTACCTGATATGTATTCCTGAGTAGTCTTTTCTTTGGGAGAATTAAAAATTTTCTTAGTAGAATTAAATTCTGCAAGATATCCGACTTTACCTCCATCGCCGTCTTCATATTCAATAGCATTAAAAAATGCAGTCATATCACTAACTCTTAATGCCTGTTGCATATTATGGGTAACGATTATTATTGTGTAATTCTTCTTAAGTTCATGCATCGTCTCTTCTATTTTTAAAGTCGAGATTGGATCTAATGCTGAACAAGGCTCATCCATGAGAATTATTTCAGGTTCAATTGCAATGGTTCTAGCGATACATAATCTTTGTTGTTGTCCACCAGATAAAGAGTAACCACTATCATTCAATTTATCCTTACATTCGTCCCATAAAGCTGCTTTTCTAAGTGAGCTCTCCACTAATTCATCCATATCTCCAGTAAAGCCATTAATTCTTGCTCCAAACGCAATATTTTCATAGATAGATTTAGGAAAAGGATTAGGTTGTTGAAAGACCATTCCTATTCTTCTTCTCACTTCAACTGGATCTACTCTTTTATCGTAAATATTAGTTCCATCAAACAGGACAGTCCCTTTTAATGAGCAATTAGGAATTAAATCGTTCATTCTGTTTAGAGATCTAAGAATAGTTGATTTACCACAACCTGAAGGTCCAATAAGGGAGGTAATATTCCCTTTTTTAAAGTTACAAAAAACATTTCTTACGGCTTCAAAAGTTCCATAGCTAATAGAGACATTCTCAAGGGATAAAATGATATTTTTTGGAATTTTTTTATTAGTTTTAATCATTTATACCCTCTTAGTTTTCTCAGTAAAAGCGGCTAATATCCTTGAAAATATATTTACTGATAGTATCGATAAAACAAGAATAAAGGAAGCTGCCCAAGCTAGTTTATTCTGGGCATCGTAAGGTTCAAGGGCAAAGTTGTATATCAATACAGCCAAAGAACCCATCTCATAAAACAAGTCTCCAAAGCCTGTTATGTAGTAGTAAGAGAATAAAGCCGTAAATATCAAAGGTGCTGTTTCACCTGCAGCTCTTGCGATACCAAGTACAACGCCAGTAGCAATAGATCTAAATGCGGAAGGTAGTGTAACTTTTAATAT
This sequence comes from Prochlorococcus marinus XMU1406, assembly GCF_017696055.1. Taxonomy (NCBI): domain Bacteria; kingdom Bacillati; phylum Cyanobacteriota; class Cyanophyceae; order Synechococcales; family Prochlorococcaceae; genus Prochlorococcus; species Prochlorococcus marinus. Next base: position 651,252 of record NZ_JAAORG010000001.1, on the reverse strand, counting down.
GGTTGTACACATACTTGCTCCAACGCCAAGAGACGCATATCTCAACTCATTAGGCACCAGCTTTAAACCTTCATCAGTCGTTTTAATCACAGTAGGCAACATTAATATTGAAAGTGCCATACCTCCGGCCAAGCCACTGTACATACTTCCAAATAAGATCTTTGTTGAAACAATTAAGGCATAAATAAATACTCCAGCAATAATTGAAGGGACTCCAGCTAAAACATTTACCCCGAATCTGATAAATCTTGAAAAAGCTCCACCTTTGGAGTATTCAGCTAGATATATTCCACCACCAACACCTACTGGTATAGCGATAATTGAAGCAATGGTAGTTATTATTAATGTTCCGATCAATGCAGGATTAATACCACCTGCATCTAAATCATCTCCAGGGGGATTTGGTTCTAAAGTAAATAGTTCTGGTGTGATTTGGGATCCACCTTTGATGAGAATATAAGTGACCAGAAAAATCAAAGGTAGTATTGCGATCAATGCACAAATTACTGATAAAGAAGTAAAGAATTTATCTCCTATATTTCTTGATAATCTTTTCTGGTAATAAAGAGAATTCATAATTATCTAATATTTGAGACTAAATTTCTTAACTAGCCATTGCGCAAAGATATTAACAACTAAAGATAGGATCATCAGTACAAAAGCTGCATAAAAGAGTGATGAAACCTGACTTCCATCAGCCTCGCCAAACTGGTTTGCAAGCATGGAAGAAATGGTATATCCAGGAGATAATAGAGACCAACTAAATGCATTGGAATTACCAATAATCATTGTCACAGCCATAGTTTCTCCCATCGCTCTGCCTAAAGCTAATAAAACACCTGCCATAATTCCTGATAACCCTGCTGGCAAGATTACTGAAAATATTGTTTTCCATCTACTTGCTCCAATTCCATATGCTGCATTTCTAAGCTTTTTAGGAACCTGATTGAGTGAATCTCTTGCAATGGAGGTCACAATTGGCAAAAGCATCACGACTAAAATTAATATTGCTAGCAAAGAATTCCTACCTGTAGGTTCAGTACTGAATAAAGGTATCCAACCAAAGAAATTATGTAAAAAGACAAAAAATGCTCTAAAAAAAGGTTCCATAACAAATATTGCCCAAAGTCCTAATACAACTGATGGAATAGCTGCTAATAATTCAACAAAAGAACCTATTATTTCTCTAACAACTTTAGGCACAAAGTCTTCGGTAATAAATATTGCAGTTCCAACTCCCAAAGGGATAGTTATTAATAGCGACAGGAATGAAGTTACTAATGTGCCATATATTGCAGTAAAAGCTCCATATTCATCTTTTACTGGATTCCATTCAGAGGTTACGAGAAACTTCAAGCCATACCTTGAAAAGGATTCAAATGACTGAAAAAAGACTACTAAAATAATTCCTAAAAGTATTATTGCTACGAAACTAGACAAGACTAGAGCAGTATTCTTGAAGATAATATCTATATTTTTTTCGATACCGAATCTTTTACGATTCTTGAAAAGAGTTAATTTCTCTTCCATTAAAAAAAGAATATCTCTATAAATCTACTACTAAATGTTGTAAAAGACTTTAAGAGGGGTTAAAGGTATATGAAAGTCATGATAATTTGACATGGATTGAAAAATTTATCTACCTATTTTTTTTACGGCGGCTCTTGATTTTTTTAAAATTTCTCCTTTCAAGGGAACGAAACCTAAGGCAGGAGCTTTTGATTGGTATTCATCGCTGAGCAATTTATAGAATGTATCTTGAATTGCATTGGTATTCCTACCATTACCTTTTTCATAAGCGAGTATCCAAGTTAGGGTTGCTATTGGATAAGCTCCTTTAGCAGTAGGGTTTGCATTTTTACCAGCCAAGTTCTTATCAAGATTTATTCCATTTAAAGCTATTGCTCCTGCTTCAGTATTCGGAGTAACGAATTCGTCAGAAAGATTTTGTAAAGCTGCAGCTCTTACCTTCCCTTTTATATATGATTGATTGACATAACCAATTGCTCCGGGAGTATTTTGTATAACACCCGCAACACCAGAATTACCTTTTGCTCCAACTCCCGAAGGCCATTTAACAGATTTACCAGTACCTAAATTCCAACTTTTAGAGAAAGCTTCCATAGAATTAGTAAAAGCTTTAGTCGTGCCTGAACCATCGGAACGATGCGTCCAAGTTAATTTTCCTGATTTACATCCTAATTCCTTCCAATCTTTTATCATTCCCATTGCTACTTGAACAGCCTGCTCTTGAGTTAGTTTCAAGTCGCAATCATAGTTATATCCAAACGCAATTGTTCCGCCTACCATCGGTATTTGAACAAGTCCTCTTGTAACTTTCTCTATATCAGAATCTTTCATAGGCTCATCTGATGCACCAAAATTTACAGTTTCGTCTATAAAGGCTTTTCTTCCAGATCCAGAACCTACTGCTTGATAATTAACTCTAGGGCCTCCAGCTTTAGCTAAGTCAAAAAACCATCTTGTATAAATTTTTGAAGGAAATGTTGCACCAGCTCCACTCAATCTTTTTGAAGCCATCGCAGATGGAGAAAGTATTAATGAAATTACAGAAGATAAAATGAGTGTTTTTTTGAAAATGCCCACTATGTAATGAGAACTAGGTTTGATATTTATAAAGATAATTTACAGCCTTTAATAAATTAAAAAATTGAAAGATTTATATATCAAATTATTTTGATATATCTATTTTAATAGCTCTACCGCTACGACAAGATTTCCTAATAATCCGTTCAAAATATTTAGTTGTTCTTTACTACCAAATGCTATTAATACCTGACCTGGCTGAAGTATAAAGTTACCACCAGGATTAGTGAACAACTTTTCATTTTCTTTAATAGCTAAAATTTTTGCACCGCTTTTTTTACCTATTCCAAGTTCAGAAAGTGATCTTTTCTCTGCAGTTTCAAAAAGACTAATATCATTACTTAATTCAAATTCTTCAATTTCACATTCACTTCCAGCAAGAAGATCTAGAAAGTCAATAGCAATAGGTCTTAATGCCATGGATGCCATTGCTCTTCCAGCTGCGATATAAGGACTTACAACTATACTTGCACCAGCTAATCTCAACTTACTTGCAGCTTCTTCAGTTCCAGCTCTTGCAATTACTCTTATAGAACTTCTTATTCCTTTGGCGCTTAAAACGACATATAAATTAGCCGCATCATTAGGTAAGGTAACAACCAAACTTTTGCATTTTTCTAATCCTGCTAGTTTTAAAGTCTCGTCAAGAGTTGCATCAGCACAAAGAACTTCTAAACCATTTTCTTCCGCAATCTTTTTTCTATCTTCATCGCTCTCAACCACAATAATTGGAATATTTTGCGTTTTTATTTGGTTAGATATTTCCTGACCTACCCTCCCATATCCGCACAAAATTACATGATTTTCCATTTTTCTAAGAAGTCTTTTAAAACGTAATTCGTTTACTCTTTGAAAATAGCCAGATTCGAATAATCTAACAGCTTTTTGAAAGGTAAATTGAATAAAGATCAATCCGCCAACGATTACTAAAACAGTTACGATTCTGCCTTCAGGACTTAAAGGTTGAACTTCTCCAAAACCAATAGTGGTTATTGTGATTAGAACCATCCATAAGCAATCACTCCATTCCCACCCCTCTGTTATTCGATAGCCAATTGCACCTAAAAAAAACAGAAAGAATAAAGAATAAATAAGACCAAACCAAGGCCTTAAATAGTCTTTAATAAAATAGAACTCAAATAATCTAAGCTTCATATCCCTTATTATCGTTAACTATTCAAAAATTTCAAAAAAATTTTCTATTATGTTCCTAAAACTATTTATTTGTTGAAGTGAAATACATATTAAGCAGGATAATAATATTTATTTTCGTAGCTGTATGCATTAAACAAATGATTACTGTCTCAGGTCTCTTTTAATGCTTCATTAAAAATTAATTCAAGGTTTTACTTGTACTGATTCAATAAGAAAATCAGAAGCTGCTTTTAACCAATCAGCGACGGTAAGACGAAGGTCAGGTTGAGAATATACAAGTGCGACAATAATTCCAACTAAGATTATCTTTACCATGGCAATTCAAATATTCTTATGAATTAAAGCACACCTATTTAGTAAAAAGAACCTTAAATTTATAAAAAACAGATTAATTAAAATTGCTCTAATTGATTAAACAAGTATTCCACTCTTCTTAGATTAACGCCTAAATCTGATTGACCTAATCTGGCTGCAGATCTTATCTGAATGATTCCTTTAGATCTATCTACATAACTTCTTACATCAAGCTTTAAAATTTCAAGGTCATCAGGAAATCTAAAAATCAAGCTCCTACAAACACCTCTCCAATAATTCCTTCCACTTTCAATAACTTCTGTACGAGGTAAACCTTCTGCCAGAGAAACAAGTTGAATAAACTTTTGATCAACATTTATTAGTTTCTTTTCTACTAAGACACTATTTAATGGATTGGTTATTGGAGCAAGACCTTGAATGGAGGAAACCATATTTTTAAGAAAGATATAGATGTTCTAACCGATTGCATACACAAAGTGAGAGAAAAAAGTAAATAAATTCCCCATAAATTTAATCTCTTTATAAAGATTCCTTATTTTTTGATCAAAATTCTAAAATTTGAGATTTTTAATTGTTTTTTTTGATAGAGATGGTTGTCTACCTTTATTACTAGTTAGTTTCCTAACCCATAAAAAAACTCCCACAAACAAAAAAATTTCAACAATAATTCCAACCTTTATTAGACTCATTTTTTATCCTCTTTCTTCTTGTTGGTGCCCTCAATGTATGGCACAAGAATATTTAATAACCACTTTTTAAATGAATTTAACGGTTTCATAATCTTTTTACTTACCTTTTCTCCACAAACTCCTCCCTTTAATGAGATCCTCTATATTTGGCCAAGCTGCTATTAATTCTTTAAGTGCCTTTCTGTTAGGAGTATAGAAAACACATGACAATGCACTTATTACATAAAGTATGAACCATAACTTACTTTCTGAATAAGCTAAAAACAATGAGAAAAGAAAACTTCCAATAAAGAAAAAGAAAAATGACCTATTTAATATTTCTAATGGAGTTCTTTTGAGTCTGTAGAATTTAATCTTTTTAATATCTTCTTCAGTATCTTTCTGAAATTTACTTTCGTACGAATTAATTATTTCTTCTTCTAGAACTTTTTCATACTCTAAATTATCAATTGGATCACTTTGATCCTTTTTATTTATCATTGGTATCTATACAGTACAAATATGGTAACTAATTTAAGGTATTTTAAAAAGTATCAAATTTTATCTGTTAACTGGAGCTATACGAACAGATCATGGTTTTGAAAATACTTCAAGATTGTCTTATTTATAAAAGATAAATTAGTCAAAATATTCTTTTTAATTTTCCCAAATTTTTCGGTCATTTAAAACAATCACTTCTATAAACTTCATAGCATTAATTAAATTGGGAGGCAATATCTAAATCTAGAGTTAAAATGGTTTAGAGATTTTAACAATAATCTATATGCAAAGGTATTTGATTTCCTACGAATTTACAGATGGCGAGGATCAAGAAGAAGGGGCAGAAATGCTAATTAATTGGTACGAATCAGGTGGTCCCCAAAACAGACCTGAAAACTATGAGGTTCATTCTTGGATTTTTATGGTTCAAAATGGGATTGGACATTCTGTAGTGAGTGCAGATTCTCTTGAGACAATTTGGAAGCAATGGCATCCCTGGAGAAGGTTAATGGATATAAGTATTCAGCCTTGTATGGATCTTGATGAGACAGTCGGATTATTCAAAAAACAAAAAATGAATACACGGATAGTCTAAAAGTATTTCTAACTTCTAAATATAAATTTTTTTTTAGTAGCGCCTTATACTACATACATATTTCACTGCGTTAAAAAGGATAAGATTAATTTTCCATGATGAATGATTCTTATCACATTTACTTCAAAGGAGAAATTCTTTTCAAGAATTTAAGTAAAGATGAATTTGAATTTGTTTGGGGGAAACTTTATACATCTTATATAAATGCCCTAAATAAAGAGCTAACCTACGAATTAATTAGTGAAAACAATATTACTGAGACGGCCTTTAACCTTGAGCCATCTTACTAAATCAAGAACTAAATCCTAGATTATGAATAAAACAAGAAAAGCTGTCTCTCTTTTATTTTGAGATAATCTTTTTCTTCTTTGCTTATATCCAAAGCAATTTTATTTGCCTCAATTTCGACGTTCGAACTATAAGTTTCAAAGTTCTCATCTTTTTTAAATAGGGCAACAATACCAATATCTGTTATAAACCAAATAAAGTGATCAGTTTCACCAATTGGCTCCTCTTTTAAAGAGTCAATTATCAAATCACTTGTCGAATCCATTTAATTTTTCTGTTAAAGACTTTTAAATGCCCCCATTGCAATACCTTACCGCCTCTGAATTAGTACCACCATCTTCAATAATTTCGTCAACACATTTATTAAAAAGTTTAGACTCTTTTTTTACTGAACAGAATCCAAAAGCAATAGCAGCTAAAGCTAGTGCAGATACGAAACTAGAACCAAGTTGTATAAAACCATAGGCAAACATAATGTTTTTCTTCCCAGAACATTTTTTTGAATCCTTTTTTTCTTCTGTCATTTTAAATATTTAACTCATACAAACCTATTTGATTAATCTTGCGTTTGGGAAGTGTTGCCATAGAGAAAACCGAATCAAGACTTAATTTAAACAGATGAGACAAAATTTCAAAAATTCAAGTTTCCTTTTGTTTTTCTTAACTTTAATTGTCAATTTGATACATCATTCAAAAATAAATTTTTTAATTTTTTCTCAACACTAGTTTCTAGTAAAAATCCTTTTTATCAATATAAAAGTAATGATCCCACAGTTATAACAATAGATTATGAAGCATCTTAAACTATATTTAAACTTTTCTTGATGAAGTATTAATACTTAAAAATTATTCCAGAAAAGCTTGTTTTGATCATGCTCCCCGAGAGTTATCCACTTTTTTAGTGTTTTTCAACAGGGTTTTCCACAATATGTTGATTGAATTAAATCTTCTATGTGCAAAATAAAATATTTTCTCTTTTTTAAAAAAAATATCCACATTTTGTTTTGACGATCAGTAGGATTTAAATTGTCTTTTTTTTTTGATTGACTTTTAAAATTATGAATACTAATAAAATTAAAAAAAATCCGACTATTGAAATCAAAGAAAAATTTAAGAAATCAAAGTTTGATGTACTTACTAACGAAAATGATTTTTTAGTTAAAAATTTAAAAAAAGCTGGATAGTCTCCTAGATTCACCAAAATTATATTTTTTCAAGCAATCTTTTTAATTTATAGTTTGTTTTTAGATATTTCAAATGAATTCATCAAATATAAATTTTCTATTAAAAATAAAAAAATATTACTCCTACAATAAACATTAAAAAAAAATATCCGTTATATTAGTTAAATCTCAACATGAGATCAGATTAGAAATATAAACGGTAAATTTATAGGGCTTATTTTAATTATTTATTGCTTCTTTTTACCAATATTTGAAAACTAGTTTCATTTAAAAGATGAATACCCAAGAACTTAAAGTCAACTACAAAAAGCTTTTAAACAAAGCTGCTAAAGCAAACGGTCGAAAAGAAACTGTTTCTTATTTAAATCGAGCTGCTAAAATCCAGTCAAAACTATACTCAACTTCTAAAGTAAATTGCTTCAGATGTAATGGAGCAGGTTTTCTAAGAATTTCATTAGATGAGACTAAAACGTGTCTATCTTGCTATGGAAAGGGTTTTTTAGTTCAAGAAATACCTGAGCTTTAGAACATTTTTTTTATTAATGAAAGATCTCATTCAAGCTCATAAAAAATTAATTAAAACAGTCAAAGAACAAATGGGTTTTTCAGATTATGGTATGTACTGGCTAGCTTTCTTGGAAGGAGGATTAACTATATGGTTGCTGGATAGAATATTTTTCCACTGGTTAAAGTTTTAATTTTGATTTAACATCAAAAAAAATTCTATAGGTATTAAATAAATTAATTTATCGAAACCATTTAAAAAGTTGTAGCATAGTAAAAAACCAATATGCAATTACTGGGATTAATTCTTTTACTAGCTAGTAGCTGGTACTTATGGAAATTAACATCAAACTTTCTTGATGAACCAACAAAAAAAGAGCTGATAAATAGTTTTAATAATCTCAAAAATCAATTCTCTAAGGGCAAACAAAACTTCTCTAAAGCAAAAATAAGTGAAGCTTGGGAAAAATATAAAGAAGAAGGTGGAGCCTTATCTAATAAAGACAAAAGCTAGTGGACTTTTTTATTATTACAAGACTCACTAAAGATATTTCTAGAATTGATCTGTTTGGTATTTTGATTGGTCATTTAATCTTTGGTGTTGCATTGACGCAGCTTTTAGATTGGACGTGGTTGAAGAACCTTATGAGCGAAGAAGATAAAAAAAAGATGCTTAAAAGTTATACATGGAAAGACTTATTAGTTGATGGAGCAATTGTTACGGTAGTTCTAGGAATAATCTTTTTAGTAATTAGCATTTTTCTATAAATGAACGTAACTTACATACTTTTAGTTTTTTTAATGATCTCAATTGTGATTTTCACTCAAATAATAAATGCCTCCGACAAAAATCAGAATAAATGACAGAAGTAACTAGCAACTCCTCAACTGGGTGGTATTTAATCGCTTTGGTGAGCACTATATCTTTTTTAGCCTTAATATATTTTGGCCAAAAAAGATAGCATACACCTTGAAAGATTATTGAAATTCATAAAAAAAACTCTGCAACTCCTTGAGAAGCAGAGCTTTTAATTATGAAGTGACTGATTTATATAAATCTATTGATTATAAAACCTTTTTTCTTTATCAAAGAAAAAGAGACCGATGAATGTGATGAAGATACTGAATTCACGGTCCCTTTGATAACCGCATTTTTCGGTAGATACGACAATGAATCACCTCCTTTACTAATGTTTTTTTAAAGATAACTAAAAGAATGAAACAAGGAAAGAAATATGTTAAAAATTTAAAAGTTTTTTAACAAATCTAATATATAAATCTCTTAAAAATAAAAATATAGATATTACCAAGGCAAAACTTCTCCGTTGGCATGCCAAAACGTGCCCGAGTTATTTTTATTTAGAGAATCAATACGTTTTAAAAGGCCATTTACTGATTCTTCAGGACTAATTCCATTTCTTGTAAAGCCAGTCATTCTTGTACTTACTAATCCAGGATGCAAAATAGCTACATAAATATCTTCTCTTGATAAATCCATGGAAAGTGATTTTGCTGCCATGGACAAGGCTACCTTAGACATCCTGTAACCATAAGAACTTCCAGATGTATTATCTTCAATAGATCCCATTCTACTTGTGATAAAAGCAACTTTAGAAGATCTTTTTAAAAGATGTTTAAGAGATTGAGTCATACATATTGGGCTCAATGCATTGACTTCAAATTGCCGCAAAATACTTTTTTTATCTAAGTTTTCGAAAGAATTAAATTCATAAATTCCTGCATTATGAATTAAGCAATCTAATTTAACGCCAGATAGTTTTTTACACAAATTTGTTATCGACTCATCAGAAGAAATTTCTATATTCTCTTCGATTCTCACTCCTAAATCTTTAAGTTCTTTTGAAGCTTTCCTACAAGTTGCAATTACATTTTCTCCCCTCTTATGAATTTGCCTACAAAGTTCTAATCCAATCCCCCTATTTGATCCTGTAATTAGATAAGTCGACATCTCTGAACTAAAAAATAAAAATAATCTAAATCCAAAAATAAAAAAAGGAAACTAGAAAAAGAAAAAATTTATAAAATTCCTTATAAAATTTTTTAAGGTTATAATAAATTTTAATATTTAAAAGATTTTATAAAAAGAAAATAAAGATATTTTTATCATCAAAATTTAATGTATGGAAATTTCCAATCAAGAATTTATACAACAGCTTATTAGCTTAACGTGGAGAAATCCAGCTTTCATGGCTATAGCTATTGCATTAGTTTGGCTTATCCCACAATTATTTATCAGAAAAATAATGGCAAAAAAATTTGAACGAAGAAAAATAGAAATTCAGAAAAATAAAATTCAGAAGCTTTACCCAACTAATACTTCTAAATAAGATTTTTATTTATAAGATGATTTAATGAATCAAAAAAAAATATACTTTTTTTCATCTAAGTAAAATATGACCTACAAAATAATTAGAATTGATGGAAAGGATGACGAATTAACCGTTCAAAGTTTTGATAAGTATTCAGATGCATACGATTTGTTAGAGGAACTATATGGAGATTTATGTTGTTCAGATGCTGATTATGTAGACATAACCTATTACGATATTGTGGAAAATAATTTAAAAAATATTAATGGAGAATAAAAAATGGGCTCCCTCCCAAGAAGAAAATTTAGGGGTAATAACGAGTGTTTATGAATTCATTAAAGAAGAACTTTCAGAACTTCAAAGAGAAACTGGATGCCCCGATTCATTTATTTATGATTTTGTTGGCAAAATTCAGAATGAATGGCATCCTGAATCTTGCCACTCCATAGTTAGAAATAAAAAAAGGAAAAATTAGAAAATATTAAATCTTCAACTCAAATTTATAAATCTTCTTTAATATAACTTGAATTTAAAAATACTAAATCATGATTATTAGAATACTAGGTATCGTACTTATTCTTGGTACTATTGCATATTATGGTTTAGTTTTGACTGGGCAAAGCAAGCTTTAGTTTTTTTAGCTCTTAAAAATTTCTCATGAAATGGCCTCCTACTCTTTGTTGGACAGCACCAAAAAATATTAATGGTAATAGGCATTTTCAAGTTAAAGCTTATGGTGGTAAAAATGAAGATAGATGGGTTGATATTTTTCCTACCAAAAATAAAAAAGATATTAAAAGGATCTCATGGACAAAACTAAAATCAGAATGGACTTCTGGATGGTTAAGGCTCCCAAAAGATAAAGATTAATTTGTTTTTGTAAACAAATATTATTAACCAGAAAAATGTAAAAAATAATACCTAATACAAAAAAAATAACTTCTAAAATTTCTAAAAAGTTGCTTAATATGAAGCCAGAACCGAAGAAAAAACTCCCTAATAAAAAAATTATAAGTTCAGCAAAATTTGAGGCTAAAGAACAATTCACAAAATCTGCATTAGAAAATTTAAAAACAGAAAATGAAAGACTTGTTAATTCACTAAAAAAATCTGGGGAAATTAAAGAATCAAAAAGAAAATAGACTTACAGTATTAAAAATTTTTTATTATTATATTTATTTATAGGTTAATAAATGATTGAAAAAATCTCTCTAGCAAATTCTCATTTACCTCAACTTATTGGGTTCGTACTCATGGCAATTGGTTATACATTAGGTAATAAATTTTACCTTCCGGAAATCAAACAAAAGTAATAATTTCAAGTTTTTAAAAAATATTTTAAATAAATAACATTGAAAATATATTCTTATTTAGAACTTATCAATACTTTATCTAATTTGGAGAAACAAGACTTTAAAGCTAATTCTGTAATTTAATTAAGACAACACTTAGGATATAACTGACACATAATTGTAACATTTTAGCCCTCAAAAATGTGAAACAGAAAGAAAAAGTAAGAATTCATACTATTTTTTTTAAAATATGTTACATTCTTTAATAATTCAAGTTAAGGTTTCCTCTGTCAATAAAGCAGAAATAAGGAAATGTTTGATACATAAAATTATCATTTACTCTTTGGCTTACTAATTGATCACATATCAAATCTAAAAATGGATGCTCTTACTAGTTTTATAGTTGTTATCATTGCAATCACAATTCAATTTTCTTTATACGCCATCAAAAGGTTGCAGGAACCTTTAGAACCAAATTATTTGATAGATAAAAATTCGATAAAAATTAAAAACTACATGGGTAAATTTTGGAAAAATGCCGAAATAACAAATGGGAGATTAGCTATGATTGGTTTTTTAGCTTTAATAATAAACTACGGTTTTTTTGGCTGGATAATACCTGGTTTTATTTAAACTAAAGATAGAATAAAGTCTTAAAGAGAAATTAATCTCTCGATCAAAACAAACTCTCCTTTTAAAAAAAAAATTTTTATCATAAGTAAAAAAAACAATTGAGTAACTCTGATTTTGATAAAAATGGATTAGACAGCTATGGAATACATTGGCTTCAATATGCTGCTTTTGCTGTCTCTGGTTTTGCTATTTTTACAACCTGGGCATTTTTTTATGATGAAAGATTCCACATCTTTGTAATGAATATTTTTAGGATTATTAACTGCAGTGGGTTCAACTGTAATGGAGTATTTTAAAATTCTATGGCTAATCCAGATCAAAAAACAATATTAATTGATAATGCTTATGAGGAAATAAAAAACATTTGTATAAATCTTCAAAAAGATACTGATGCTTCGAATTCAGAAGTTAAAAGTTTATTAAAACTAATTATGAATGAATGGGAAGAAAAGGAAGGGCAAAAAACTGGTTTTGGGTTCAGGTAAAGTTAACCATTATCTACAATTATCTTTGGCTTCAAATCATTTTAATATGAACAAATTTTTTACATTTATAATTTTATATTCATAATTTCGTCCCTTTTAAAATAATTAAAAAGGAATGAATCTCAAAAAGAAAATTCATTCCAGATTTAGCATTAGTTTTATCTAGATTTAAATTTTATGAACTAACTCCTCTGGTGGACTGTCAATCATTAGATCCCTCCTACTCGACAAGTTAAACCTAGGCCTTACTTATTAAGAAAGTAAATCAGTAAAAATGCTGATTTATTATTTTCTAAAATGTTTGTATTAAAGAAGCCAATTCTGGTGCATCTAATAAAAGTGCAAAAAATGTAAGCACAACTAATAAAAATATTGAAAAGTAAAATTGAATCATGGTTCAAAATTACTTAAAAGAAATTTTTTAAGTTGTATAAAATAATGCTTTGTTTACATAATTAAATATATCTACTTAGAAAATTTTAATTAGAGAATAATTAAGATAATTCAGGAGAAAATATCGTCCTATTTTCTTGCCAATATTCACAACCTTTAAGTAAATGATCACCCTGTGGTATGCGTTTTTCATATCTTGGACAGATCAAGACAGTAGCAAAAGTTTCTGTGGTGCTGTATCGAAAGTGATTGCAGGTAATACAAATCTTTGTTCGTTTTCGTTTTAAGGTAGATTCTTTTAGATATTCCCAGTTTACGGGATTTACCTTGATCATATTTACTGGAATTTATTAGTAACAATTTGCCAACCTCCTGAAATTAATTCATTCCATGTTTCACAAGCACACTCAATAGAATGAAGTCTTGAATTTTTAAGTTGGGCTGGTTCACCTAATTCATTTGCATAGAAAAGGTGAGTATATACTTTTAAGTTATTAGAAACATATTTCTTATAACTCTCAAAAAAAATTAATAAACCACTTTTTTGGTTAAACAGCCAGCCAGTTGGGGGGTCAATAAGGCTGCTACGATAAAAATTAGTCCGAACATTAGCGACTCCTGAAGTCATGAAGATAATACAGTTGTACTATTAATATAAATGTACTACTTGCCGACGTCAAGTATTCCGCCAAACAATTATTTAATTACAAAATTTCTTTCCAGAGATAATCAGCCATAAACTTCTTATTTGGTAATAGGGTATACAAATAACTCCTTCAAAAGGAAAATATCATTAAAGAGTAAATCCAAAAACATAAAATGTATCGAAATCCCTTCTATTTAGGATGGAATAAAGGTTGGTCTTTTTTATTTTTTTTAGAGGGTGGCATTGCAAAAATTGAAGCAAAAGGTTTTGGTATATCTATTACAACAAAAGTTGAGAAAGGAGAATCACTCTTAGAATCTGCCGATAGATTAGTCTGGAAAGAGCAAAGAATTAGAAAATCAAGATATTATTCTTGGGTTAAATCTATTAATGAAAAAACAATAAATTAATCAATCCTTCAATTACTTAAGTAATATTGTTGACAATCAATTTAAAATAGAAATTAGTTATTTATTTTTCGTGTCTAATAAATTTTATGAATGGTGGAAAAACCATAGAAAAGTTGTAACTTATGGAGCATTTATTATCTTGTTTGGTTTTTATTTATTCCCTATTGTAAAAGAAGCAAAATATAAAAACCAATGTATTAAGTATTCTACTAAGGGAGCATTAACTAAATTTAATAAAGACGATATAGGCGAAACTTTATTAGAAGAAACAGGTTTAAATATTGATGAACTAGCGAAGATTGAAGGTTATAAAAATTGCATTAATTAAAAAGTTTGCAAAATTTACGCTGAATTTTTAAATGATTAAGGTTATATTTAAACTTTTTTTATTAATATTATTATTTGGATTTATATCAATTAGTCCAAAAACAAGATATATGATTGGCATATCCCTAAAACAAATTTCTTCATTTCTTTTATGGACTGTTAAATATGAAGATAGAGAAAAATGGATCATAGATAAACCAAGTTGGATACATAGCCAAAAAATTAAGCCATCGTATTAAATGAAGACTTATTTAGAAGAACGCATTGAATGGTATGACGATAATTATAGAAATGGTAATGCTTTAATTTCTGATAAGCAGTTCGACCAACTTGAAAAGAATTTATTAAGAACAAACCCTAATTGTGATTACTTTAAAAAGAAAAATAAACTAGTTTTACCTTCATTAGAAAAGGATTCATTAGATGATTTTTTAAAAGGATTATTAGTAGATACCAGATTATTAATTGAACCGAAAATTGATGGTTGTGCTGTTGCTTTGCAATATAGAGATGGAACCTTGGAGAAAGCAATATCAAGAAAAGGGTCAGACATTACTATTAAACTTATTAAAGTCCAAGACATTCCCACTAATCTCCCTTTACGAGGAGTTCTTCAAGTTAGAGGTGAATTATTTGCGCCCAACCAATGTCCAAATATTTCCCAGAGATTCGCTTCTGGATATCTAAGAGCTAAAGAAGGATTTTCTGAAAGTCTTAGCTTCTGCGCATTTCAAATACTAAATTCAACACTTAACCAATATGAGTCCAAAAAAAGTCTTTCGGAGCTGGGCTTCACGATCCCTCAGGATATTTCATGTAACTATACGAGCCAAGTTCAAGTATTTAGAAAAATGTGGCTAGAAGGGAAGCTTTTTAGGAAATATCCCACAGATGGAATAGTAGTAAAGATAAACTCTAGAAAATTGCAATTAATGAGAGAAAAATCAAATTTAGATTATCCTTATTGGCAAGTGGCAATAAAAAGTTGATGGAATTAGTACACCAGATTTTTCCTACTTGGCATATTTACTTGGACATGTTTTTGGTTGGCTTTGCAACTTACGGTTTTCTAAGAATTAAGAAAAAAATAAAAACTAAATAAAGTTTTTAAATCATTCGTGGTCCTTAAGCATGGATTTAAGTTGTTCCATATCTAATTGCTCGAGATAATTTCTCATTACCAACCAAGATCTTCTGCTTTCTAACTTACCGCTTTGTTTAAATAAATTTGCGGAAACTTCTTCTATCAATTCTTTATGAGTCATATCTATATTCTTCATCAAGTTCAATGACAACACCATTAAAAAATTCTGCTAATAATTTTGATGAGTCTTGAATAGATATCTTTCTATCTACTTTTGATAGTTTCTTTTTGATTGGATTTAAGTTAGTCATACTGATTCAGGTAATTCAAGTTCTTCAAAAGTCCAACCTTCTAATTGAAGGTCATGCCATTTATCCCAAGCATTATCCAAATACATTTGAGTTGATGATTTAATTGCCATTGGCTCACCAAGATTATTTGCATAATAAGTATGAGCAAAGATTCTCATATTATTTCTTGGAGATTTTTTATTCCTTGTAAATAAAATTAATCTGCTGCGGCTTGGGCTAAGCAACCAACCACTTGGGGACTCATTACGATAACCGTAAGAAAAATTAGTCCAAACATTAGCTCCTCCTAAAGTCATTAGTTAGTAATACATATGTACTACTACTATAAATACATTGGCAATGAATCGTCAAGTATTATGGCGAGCGAATTATTGAAACTGATAGAGAATAAAAACAGTCTAGCTATTCCTAAAAAATAAAATACCTATCAAAAGCGTATTTGAACAAGCTTTTGATAGATAAAACCGGATCCCCGTCAGTTCTCTGCTGCATCGACCTGAAAAAGCCATAAACTCATAGAACTCTAATAATAGCTTGAATAACTAGGTTTTCATTGCTATGTTGGTCCTGCATAATGGTCCTGCACAAGTGTCTAGTATCCACCAAAGAAAAGGTAGAACTGGTTATTACATAACAGTTGCGACACCAAAGTCTTTGAGGGCTAAACTTGGGAACTCAATAAGGAAGAAAGTAGGCAATACTCACAAAGAAGCACTCGCGAACAGGTCAAAGGTTGAAGCAGAAATACAACGTCAAATTGGAAAGGAAATAAATCAACTATCACTAGTAGAAGAAGTTCAAGAGAATTATAGAAAGAATGATCTTTCTGAATTACCAAAAGAGGAGAAAGAGATCCTAAAGGATATATATCAAATTAATTTTGATAAAGAAGGAAAACCAACTAACCCTGAAGAGGTAATCAAAATAATACTTCAATTCAAAGAAGAACAAGAAAGAGTAGGAAAGAAAACAAATGATTATTCTGGACTTCAAGCTGCCTTCGGTAATGAACTATATGTTGATGGTGGAGTAGTTAAAACAAGGAAGAAAGATAATCAAGCCAAGGTTAAGAGAACTTAATAGAGGATTGAAGATATTAGAAAGAATCATTATCATACTTGTTAATTAATTAATAGTCTTGTGAAAAGAATAAAAGCTACTTTAATCTCTCTTTCTTATCTTGCTTTTATTGGAATCTCTTCAACTTACGCACCAGAAATATCTGCCGTTAAGATAAATTGCGAATCTCCAGTACATAGAGGTAAGCATAAAGATTGCGTTGATAAAGATGGCAATCCAAGAAGAAAAGAACTTATTGATCCTGATACAGGATTATCAGTTGTTGAACTGGAAAGTGATATTTTATGGAATAGAGTCCCAAAAAGAAGAAAAGTTCCTTACGGACAAATTGTAAAATTAGTTTCTGGATTCGATAAATCTATTGAATATGTAGTTTATGACAGGAACTACAAATTTAGTTACCCTTATGAATCAACTGTTTTTACAAAATGGAGTACTGACTACGTAAGGGGATTATGGTCATTAAAAGCAGGTTGCGGATTATTAGCATGTTCCTATGGATATGAGACTGCGGGAGGAGAAATACCATCTCCATTAGAAATTAAATTTGCAGGTAAAACTTATTCTTTATATGGAGATGATGGAATATTTATGTTGCCGAATGCATTTGTAAATGATGTAAAAAATGCCAAATCATATGATGGCTTATCAATAAGAGTAGATAAAACAGTAGTTCCTATCGGAGAAGAAACAGTAGAAAAAATGTCTGCTCTTTATAAAAAATCTATTAAGCAATGGAAAATTCCAAAAATAAACATAGCTATTAAATCAATTAAAGAAAAACCCTCAATTAGAGAAATAGCAGGGGGATCACTTCCAAGTGTTGTAACAGTAAAAGCAGGAAGTAGCCAAGGCACTGGATTTTTTGTTACTGATGATGGGAAATTAATTACAAATAGACATGTGGTAAGCGGATCTTATAACAAAGAAATCCTAATTGAGACTGTTTCCGGAAGAAGTTACAAAGGCAAGGTAATTTTTGTAAGTAGAGACGATGACTTTGCAATTATTAGTGTTTCTGGAACTAACCTACCAAAAGCTCTTCCTATTTGTTACTCAAACTACCCAACGGCTGGTGAAGATGTCATTGCATTAGGCTCTCCTCTAGGTTTATCAAATACCGTCACCAGAGGAATAGTAAGTGCCGTAAGAAGATCTGGAAATGATTTTGATTCTATTGTTATGGCTGGTTCCTCTTTAATTCAAACTGATGCAGCAATAAATCCAGGAAATAGTGGAGGTCCCTTATTAAATGAGAATGGTGAAGTAATTGGTGTAAATACTTTTGGTAAAACTTCTAGTGAAGGTTTAAATTTTGCTGTATCAATAGTCGATTTACTTCAACGAATAAAAGTGAAAAGACCAGGCGGACTAGATTCATTTGATATGAAATTAAACTCTTGTGGAAATAAATTTAATTGAGATATGAAACGCTTCCTAATCCCACTACTAGCTGCACTTGCTTTACCTACTGCTGTTAATGCAGGAACTGTATGGTTAGTTCTGAGATATCAAGGTATGACAAGTAACCAACCGATTCAATGAAACAATGCGAAGCTTCTGGTCAAAAATATATGAGCAAGAAAAAACTTAGTAAAACTAGGATGCTTTATTGGTGTTTAGAAGGTTCGGACTATTCAAGAGAATGAAAAGATTTCTGCTCCCACCACTTTTCAAACTATTCAATAAAAGCACTTTCCTCTCATCACTGAATCAAAACACCTGCCCTGTTTTAGATACTGAAGAGATCAAAAAGCTAGAACAGAAAGAAGCTATTGAAAGACTATATCCAGATAATTTCAACACAAATTTCTGAGCTCTCATATCGATATAGCAAGGATTCAAATTAACCCCTAAGGGGTCTAGGTAGCTCCTAGAGAAGTTTTAAATTAAAAACTATGTATAAATATATGTTTACCGAGTAGCCAGCGCAGGACCATAGAAGCTCAACAGAACTAAGTCATGCTAATCTTTGCTAGCAATTATGTTGGTCCTGCATACATTGACTTTTTCTTAAAAGAAAAGCCATTAAATAGATAAATATAGAATCAAATTACTTAAAATTTTATCTAAAGCGATCTGTTTCATTAGTTATAGCTTTATTTTGTTAGCAATCACTAATATGGTCCTGCATCTGGTACTGCAACTTGGTCCTGCACCTTGGTCCTGCACACCAAATTCATAAAATAAAAAGACCTATCAAAAGCCTGTTATAACAAGCAGTTTGATAGGTATTACCGGATCCCCGTCAGTTCTCTGCTGCATCGACCTGGAAATGCCAGAAGAGGATTCAAAGTGGGCTTTCGTTTCCGATTACAAGATCGGTTTACTACCGCATCACGACAGTCTCCTCATGTCGAAAGAGAGTCAGATCAGAGCACATAAAGAAGAACTTAACCAAAGATCCAGCAACTTAACTCTAACTTATTTTTTTATGCATTTGGAGATGGCCAAATGTCTCTTACCATAGTTAATAATACTTGTGCCTCATCATATCTTTCTGAATGCGTTTTACCATTTAATAAAAATGTAATATGAGCCATTTTCCTTCCCAGAATTTCTCGAGATTTGCCATAAAAATGAATATTAGAACCCTCAATTTCAGATAACATTTTAACTCTTGTATCCATTGAAATTGGGAAATTCTTTTTTAACCCCAGTAGATTTATCATAATTGCCCCTTCACAGTTCATTTTAATTTCAGGTGGTCTTATCCCAGAAGAAATGCAAACATATTGATCAAACTGACTTGAAGTACAAGCTTCAATAGAGAAATGAGCTGAGTTATGTGTTCTAGGAGCTATTTCGTTAATTAAAAGCCCATTATCTCCATAGAAGAATTCAATAGCCAAAACTCCAACGTAATTAAGTTCATTGACTATTGAAGAGAAAATATTTATTGCAAATAAGTTCAAATCATATTCATTTATCGCAGGTGCAAGAACCCAGTCACAAACATGATTCGATTGGAATGTCTCAACGATTGGAAAGAATCTTATATTACCTGTTCTATCTCTCGAACCAACAAGAGCTAGTTCTTTTTCATACTCTATCCATTCTTCTAGTAACCATTCATCAGTATTATTCTCTATTAAAAAAGAATCTAAATCTTCTTTTGTCTTTATTTTTTTGTTCCCTTTACCGTCATATCCACCTTTATTTGATTTTGCCATTAGAGGAAAAGTCCAATCATTGATTTCCTCATCAGGGAGATTTTTAAAATCCTCAATACTTGTCCATTTTGGACAGGGGATATTCATCCTATCTATTAATTTTTTTTGAGAAAACCTATCTACTAAAGGCTTAATTGCATTAAGGCTTGGAACAAAAATATCGTTATTGCCAATTAAATTTAATTTATCAATTTTTATCCATTCATTTTCAAAAATTATTTTTTCACACTCATTAATTAATGATTTATTACCTCTTATCTTTAAAGGATCAGCTTCTATGACGTGATCTGCTTTTAAACCCGCAGGATCATCACAAGATTTTGTTTGCACACATACTTCTAGATCTCTTTTTTTTGCTGCCTCAATCAACATCAAAGCCAGTTGACCGCCTCCAATTATTCCTAGGGAATAATTTTTCTTAATACCGTTTATATTTTTTTTAAGACTCATAGGATGATTTTATTACCATTTCTAATTCTTAACAACTGAATTTTTAAGTATCTAGAGCTTAGATTTTGCTAGTATATAAAGTATTTAATACCAAATATTTATAAATTTTAACTAGGTAATCAATTGTGAATAAGAGAAAAATATTAGTCCCGTTAGGTGATAAGTCATACGAAGTAATCCTAGAAGCAGGGATACTGAATAATATCAGCGAAGAACTTTTAAAAATTGGAATAACAAAGAATAGAAAAATACTTGTAATTTCAAATGAAGAAATATCACTTTTGTATGGTGAAAGATTCTTAAACAATTTAAAAGATAATAAATTTCAGGCCAAAATGTTCCTTATCAAGGCTGGAGAATCATATAAAAACTTAAAAACCTTAAGTGAAATATATGATGTTGCATTTGAATTTGGTTTAGACAGAAATTCAGTAATTATTGCCCTTGGAGGAGGAATTGTTGGAGACGTAAGTGGTTTTGCAGCTGCTACTTGGCTGAGAGGTATTGAATATATTCAGGTTCCAACAACATTATTATCAATGGTTGATTCATCTGTGGGAGGGAAAACAGGAGTAAATCATCCTAAAGGTAAAAATTTAATTGGAGCTTTCAATCAACCTAAAGCAGTTTTTATTGATCCAGAAACTTTAAAAAGTTTGCCTAAAAGAGAATTTAGTGCAGGCATGGCCGAAGTAATAAAATACGGAGTAATAAGAGATAAAGAACTTTTCGAATACTTAGAAATTGAAAAAAACAAGAATGAACTTATGAATCTCAAGAATGAATATCTTATTAAAATAATTAATAGTTCAATTAAAACAAAGTCTCATATTGTTTCTCAAGACGAACATGAAAATGGTGTTAGAGCAATATTGAATTATGGTCATTCTTTTGGTCACGTTATTGAAAATTTATGTGGATACGGAAAATTTCTTCATGGTGAGGCAATATCAATTGGTATGGATATTGCTGGGAAAATAGCAATTGAGAAAGGGTTATGGTCTAAAGAAGAATTAGAGAGACAGAAACTTCTCTTAGAAAGTTACGATCTTCCTACCGAGATCCCCATAATAAATAAAGAAGACGTTTTAACAATACTTATGGGCGATAAAAAAGTTCGTAATGGCAAAAAAAGATTTATATTACCGAGAGAAATTGGTGCAGTTGATATATATGATGACGTAGATGATTCATTATTTTTAAAGTTTTTTTCTTAACGCAAACAAGTTGAATTTATATTCATTTCCTTCTCCTTAAACTTATTAAAAACAAACCACTTAAAATCACCTAGACAGAGAGGGTCGACGAGTCTAAGTAATGCCTCTCTTCTTAAAAGGGCATTTGACAAATCCTCCTTAAATTCTTTCTGAATTCCATAAAGTCTCTCTGCTAATCCAAGTGCCAACAAAGCCTCTCCCTGTTTAGTTATTCCAACTGTATTAAATCCAAGAGTCTCAGCATCATTAATTAAAGCTTCTATGCAAACATGAGATGTTAAATCGCAATTTCCAGGAGAATCTAGGACATTATTCATCATTTTTTGATTTTCATAAGAAACTATCATTCCATCAGAATTGTTAGAGGTGTAGTATTTTTTAGCTTCTTTAGCGTAATCAATTATCAATAAAATACCATTATTAATTTTTCCATAAATAGCTTCTAACCATTTTGAGTTTTCTATATGCCATTCTGTCGTCCATCCTTCTAGGGCATCTTCAGGCGGAATAGTGATTCCCAACTCACGTTTAGCAAGTTCAATACTTTTTTTCAATTCACTTGTAATTGGCATTTCATCAAAAAATAATTTATGAGATTTTTTGTCTACAGAAACTGCTTGTCGATGTAATTTTCCTTTTGAGAAGGTTATTCTCTCTACTGGCAAAGCATCTAAAACCTCATTTGCAAGAACTATTCCATTTATATTATTTTCCTCTACTTCTTCCAAACCTTTCCATGAAATATCAATACCTAAGTTTAAAAATTCCTCCAATTTATTTTTTTGTTTTTTTACCATCCCTTGATTAGGTTCAATAATTACAAAAGAAACTCCTTCCAAAAAATTCTTGTTATTTTCTAAAAAATATTTAATTAATCCGCTCATAAAGGTTCCATCTCCAGCTCCAAATTCAACTACAGCTAATTTTTGATTAGATAAAAAACTACTTTTGAACTGAATTAGCCAATCTTCTATTTGTTTACCAGCCAAAAAAGCAAAATCATCAGATAAAGAAGGTGATGTGACGAAATCCCCTCGAAAGCCTAACTCAGCTTTACCACTTCCGTAATAACCATTAATTGGATCATTTAAAGCAAAATTCATAAAGTTATAAAAACTTATAGTCCCACCCATTTTTATTATTTTTTTTACTATCCAATCTGTATTATTCGCGGGTAAGCTATTCATCGGCGAAAATATAAAGAGACAAAACTTATTTATGCCTTCAAAGATTAACTATTTATTGGGAATATTTCTATCTATATTAGTTTTAATTTCACATAAACCCGTTTTCGCTATAAATAATCCAAATCTCTTACCAGAAGAAAAAACACCTGTAATTGATTTAGCTAAAACATTAAGCCCTAATCAGAAAAAATCTTTAGAGGACAAGCTCAACAATCTAGAAATTGAAAGTGGGTGGAAAATTAAATATTTATCTCAGTTTGAGAGTTCTCCTGGTAGTGCAATAAAGGACTATTGGGATTTAGATGATACAAGTTTGTTGATAGTTGCAGATCCTAGAGGAGGAAATTTACTGAACTTTAATGTCGGAGAGGCTTATTTTAATTTTATGCCAAGGTTATTTTGGGTTGAACTTCAAACAAGATTTGGCAATCAATATTATGTGAAAGATCATGGTGAGGATGGCGCAGTATTAGATGCAATTAATTCCGTAAAGATTTGCCTTGAGAGAGGAGGGTGTCAAGTTGTCCCTGGCCTACCCAAAGAGCAATATATATGGACTTTATGTACATCTATTCTTGGAGGTTTAGTAGCAGGTTTCGCTTCTGCCCCAAGAAAAGAAGGTCAAGTCATATCAATTGGATTTTTAGCTCTTCTCTCTCCTTTATGGGGAATGTTATTTGGAATTTTTGGTTTGGCCCCTATAATATCCAGAACAAATGATTTATTACCACTATTTAAAAATGGTTTAGCATTTACAGCCGCAGGAATTGCGGGTTATATCTTGTCTCAAACATTATTTTCAAGATATGAAAAGCCCAAAAATACTTAAAATATGATCAAAAATATCTAATCATAAAAAAAATTTATCTTCTTCACAAATTTCACCAGACTCTGAATACCATCGATGGGAAACATGACTTAATCCTTTTTTTTCAAACTCAATCCAGGAAAAGTTAATTAGTAATTTCCCATCTTCATCAGTTTTATATCGTGGCACCACAGCAGTGTTGAAATAAATTGTTCCTTTGGTATCCATTTTAAACATCTCTCTTAAACCAAGATTTCTTTTAAGCCGATTGTGCATATGACCAAAAATCACAAGATCAACTTTTCTTCTCTTTTGTATTTGAGAAATAGCCACAGACAAATCTCTATCTCCCCAATCTAATGAGGGTAATTTCCAGTCTTTCCCGCAAATGCTTTTAGGTTCTGAGCCTAAACCCGAGGGGCCAGCATGAGACATAATTATTAAAGGTATATCTTCTACAGTCCTTTCCGAACATTTGATAATTTTATTTATTGAATCTTGTTCGGTGATAGGTCCATAAACACCTTTAACTTCTTTCGAAAGATAATAACCGCCGCCAGAACTACATGGTCTAGCAGACAATAAATTTATTTGATTATTAAAAACTTTCAAATCCCATGCACAATATTTTTCGCCAAGAACACGAATCTGCTTTGAGAGAGTTTCGCCTGTAGAATCTTTCCCTCTATCATGATTTCCTAAAATCACAAAAGTAGGAATTTTGATCTCATTGATTTGTTTAATTATTTTGACACTCCCATCAGAAATATCACCAACAAATAAAACAATATTTGGTTTGATAATCGATAAAACTTTCAAGTCTAATTCAGACCATTGACCATGACAGTCACCAACAATAGCAATTTTTAAATTTGTCAGAATTTTTTCTGTTTAAAGGCATATAATCTATTTAGAGATATTCTAAATCCTGACCAGTATAACTTCTACTGCAAAACAGAAATCAGTTCAAAACGAAAAGGATTTGATTTCTGAAATAAAGGACCGTTGCAAAAAAGCTAATGCAATTATTCTTGCGCACTATTATCAAGCTCCAGAGATTCAGGAAATTGCAGATTTTATTGGCGATTCATTAGATCTATCTAGGAAAGCCGCGAATAATGATGCAGATATAATAATTTTTTGCGGTGTGCACTTTATGGCCGAAACCGCAAAAATACTTAGCCCTAATAAAATAGTCCTATTACCAGATATTGACGCAGGATGCTCATTAGCAGACGATTGTCCCTCAGATAAATTTCAAAAGTTCAGGGAAGAAAATCCAGATCACTATGTTGTAAGTTATATCAACTGTACTGCAGAAGTAAAAGCTCAAAGTGATCTGATATGTACAAGCAGTAATGCAGTCTCATTAATTAAAAAGATACCTGAAGATAAAAAGATCATATTTGCACCAGATCAGAACCTTGGGAGATGGGTAGAGAAAAATTCAGGAAGAGATCTTAAATTATGGCCTGGCAGCTGTATTGTTCATGAATCATTTAGTGAAGAAGCACTACTAAAACTAAAATACCAAAATCCAGGATCAAAAGTAATTGCTCATCCTGAATGTAGTCAAAATTTACTACTTCTCTCGGACTTTATTGGATCAACAAGTAAACTCCTTGATTTCGTAAGTAAAGATCCATCTAAAACTTACATGGTATTAACTGAACCCGGAATAATCCACCAAATGAAGAAGAAAGAGCCTAACAAAATTTTTATTGAAGTCCCCGACATAGAAGGTTGTAAATGTAACGAGTGTCCATATATGAAATTAAATACCTTAGAAAAAATTCTTAATTGTTTGAAAAATAATTCCCCATCTATCGAACTTGACCCAGAAATAATAAGAAGAGCCTATGTACCGATAAAGAGAATGCTGGATATGAGTAATTAATTTAATGCAAATACTTTATTTTCCTTATTAATTTTTAGGAATGCATTAAGGTTTTTAGTGTTTGGATTAAATTCACTTATCTGATTATTTCTTTTAATTGTATTTACTAGCTCTTTTTCACCAGCTCTATATTGTTTATCTTTTCTAGTTCCAATTTCTCTTTGAAGAATAGGATTTATATTCATTTTTACTTCTATGTCTGGAATAATTCCAGATTTGTTTATATCAGTGCCGTTCGGAGTTAAATACTTAGCGACTGTAACAGTTAGACCTGAACCATCAACTAATGTTCTCATAGATTGAACTAAACCTTTACCAAACGTTTTCTTCCCAACTAATTTTCCTCTTTTGTTATCTTTTATTGCACCTGAGACTATTTCACTAGCACTAGCAGAACCCTCATTAACTAAGACAACTAAGGGTTTTTGTGTAAGAGCTTGACCGTTTCCTTTTTTTGTTTCTTTTAAACCATCTTTACTTACTGTACTTACTATTACTCCTTTGTTGATGAAATGCCTTGAGATATCAATGCTTGATTCTAATAAACCTCCTGGATTACTTCTCAAATCAAGAACATATCCTGCGACTTTTTTTGTTTCTAAATCCTTAATAGCATCTCTAGTCTCTTTTGATGCATTTGCATTAAATTGTTTAATCCTTACATAGCCAATTAATAAGCCGTTTTTGGTTTGATTGACTTTACTTGATACAGATTTTATTTCAATTTTTTCTCTTGATAAAATTTTAAAAAAGGATTTAGAACCTCTAAGAATTTCAAGCTTTACTTTAGTACCTCTTTGTCCTCTTATTAATTTCACAGCCTCCTCAATATTCATACCTTCAGTAGAAATATCATCTATAGACAATATTTTATCTCTAGCTTTAATTCCAGCATCAAATGCAGGGGTGCCCTCTATAGGAGAAATGATTATTAAATCATCAGATTCTTTATCTTTAACTATTTGGATACCAACTCCAGTTAATTCACCAGAGGTATCTATTCTCATTTGATTAAATTCCTTAGGTTCTAAAAATCTTGTATAAGAATCATCTAAATTAGAAAGCATATCTCTAATCGCATCATATGCTTCATTGCTATCTGAATATGTTTTTGATAAAACTTCTTTTCTTAGGTTAATCCAATTGGACTTTTGAAATTTACCGCTTGAATCAAGAAAATCTCTATATACAATTTGCCAAACATGATCAATTACCTCTTTATAACTATTATTTAAAACTGTAGCTTCTGCAAAATTATTTAAAAATAGCCCAGAAAAGGATGTCGCAAACAGAATTATAAATTTTTTTTTAAGCAATTTTCTTATCTTCAAAGAATTCTATATTTTTTTATTATAAAAAGAATTTATTTATAATTTCAAAAATTTGACAAATCCTTAAGGATCAATCCACTTGCCATCATCCTTAATAAGTTGGATTAAAGCATTAACCCCCTCATCTTCAGGTACTCTTTTTATCTCTTCTTTCCTTCTATATAAAGCAATAGTTCCTTTGCCTTTACCAACATAACCATAATCAGCGTCTGCCATTTCTCCTGGTCCATTTACTATACATCCCATTATTGCTATATCTAAACCAGTTAAATGTGAAGTGGCGTTCCTAACTTTATCTACAACTTCTTCTAAATTGAAAAGTGTTCTACCACAACTAGGGCAACTGATATATTCAACCATTGTTTTTCTTAGTCCTAAAGATTGCAAAATTGAATAGCAAACTGGTATTTCTTTTTCTGGAGCTTCTGTTAAAGAAACCCTGATGGTATCCCCTAATCCCTCTGCTAAAAGCGTTCCAATCCCAGCAGTACTTTTAATCCTTCCATAATCACCATCTCCAGCTTCAGTCACTCCTAAATGTAAGGGATAGTTATATCCTTCAGAGTCAAGCCTATCTGCAATCATTCTGTAAGCTGCCATCATAACTGGAGCCCTTGAAGCTTTCATAGAAATAATTATGTTATGAAAATCAAGCTCATCACAAATTTTGACGAACTCCATCGCAGATTCCGTCATTCCTAATGGAGTATCTCCATAAGTAAAAAGCATCCTCTCAGATAGAGATCCATGATTAACTCCAATTCTTAGAGCTTTGTTTTCAGCCTTTAAAACTTCAACTAAAGGGGTAAATCTTTTAAGTATTGTTTGTTTAATAGTTTCAAATTCCTCATCTGTATATTCAGTTCTTGTAGGGTCTGATTTTTCAAACACAAACAATCCAGGATTAATTCTTACTTTATCAACATGTTTTGCAACCTCCATTGCAATTTTCATACCATTATGGTGAACATCAGCTACCAAAGGGGTATTGATACTATTTTCTAATAATTTTGCTTTAATATCTCCTACTGCTTTTGCGTGCGCTAAGGAAGGGACAGTTAATCTTACTATTTCACAACCTACATCATGAAGTCTTTTGATAGCTAAGTAAGCATTTTCGACATCCATAGTATCTTCATTTATCATCGATTGAACTCTTACTGGATAATCACTTCCAATAGCTACATCACCAACCATTACTGTTCTAGTTATCCTTCTCTCAATATGAGTTGAATATCTTTTGGAGAGACTATTAACCTCTTTTGATTGAGTTAATGACATTAAAATTCTTGATATTCAAAAAGGGTTCATTAAATTATAAGGCATATAGTTTACTACTTACATTCTCTAAGTCTTTCAGAGTTAAATGGTAAGGTTTATTGATTTCTTTTGAAGGAAATCTCAACAAATAAGATGGATGAAAAATTACCATAATTTCTCTCCCATCTTTTTTAATCCATTGACCTCTTAAATTACTTATAGGATCTTTAATTTCTAAAATAGCTCTCATAGCAGTTGAACCAGTAAGTAATATAAATTTTGGATCAACTAGCTTTATTTGCTGTAATAACCAAGGTTTATGAATATTAATTTCTCTAGCAGTGGGTTTTCTATTATTTGGTGGACGACATTTAATTACATTGCAAAAATAAACATCCTCCTTATAGTCAATCCCAGCTTTAATCAATAATTCGTTTAATAACTTACCGGATTTACCTACATATGGTTTTCCTTCTAAGTCTTCCTGTACTCCAGGTGCCTCACCAATTATTAACAAATCTGCAAATACACTTCCTCGCCCAATAACTAACCTTTTCACCGAAAATAAAACTTTATATATTTTTATCTTAAGAACTCAAAATAGGAAAATAAAATAGATTAAGAAAATGAACGAAATTAAACCATTATGTGATACTTTTACTTATTGTTAATTTATGCATTTGTCATTATTAAAAGTCATATTTGAAAAGTTATAACTCAATGAGTCAAGTTAATTTATCGGAAAGGGCACTTTCAATTGAGCCTTCTCTTACATTGCAGATAAGTGCTAAAGCAAATCAATTATCTGCAGAAGGAGTAGATATTTGCAATTTAAGTGCAGGAGAACCTGACTTTAATGCCCCAAAAGAAGTTATAGAAGCTACAAGTAAAGCTATATTTGATGGATTTACAAAGTACGGGCCCGCAGCAGGCAATTTAGACCTCAGAAAAGCAATTGCAAATAAACTTCAAATTCAAAACAATTTAAATTATGAATTTGAAAATGTAATGGTCACAAATGGTGCTAAGCAAGCAATATATAATCTTTTCCAAGTTTTGTTAAATACTGGTGATGAAGTTATTATTCCTTCTCCATACTGGTTAAGTTATCCCCAAATGGTTAGGTTGGCTGGTGGAAAGCCAATCTTTACAAATTCTTCAGCTGAAGATGGATTTAAAATAAATATAAAAGACTTAAAGTCTAAAATCTCCTCTAAAACTAAATTTATAATTATCAATTCTCCTAATAACCCTACTGGAAGAGTTATGTCAAAGGAAGAATTGTTGCAAATTGCCGATTTAGCCAGAGAAAATCCAAAGATCAATATTCTTTCTGATGAGATTTACGAGCTAATCCTTAAAAAAGAATTTAAACACTACAGTATATCTTCATTAGCAAATGACTTAAAAGATAGGATTTTTATAATAAATGGATTTGCGAAAGGATGGGCTATGACTGGCTGGAGGATAGGTTATTTAGTAGGTCCCAAAGATGTAATCAAAGCATCCTCAGCATTACAAAGTCAAAGCACAAGCAATGTTTGCTCTTTTGTTCAAAAAGGTGCTTTAGAGGCTTTAAAAATTAATAATGAATTTTTCTCAATGATAAATAGCCATTATGATCAAAGAAGAAGTCTTCTCTATGAGGGCCTTAAGAATATAAATGGTATTTATATTGAAGAGCCTAATGGAGCATTTTACGCATTTCCAAAATTACCTAACTCCTCAATTACTTCTGTTGATTTCTGCAACAAAGCTCTTCAAGATTATGGATTAGTTGTTGTTCCTGGAAAAGCTTTTGGGGCTGACGAATGTATAAGAATCTCTTGTGCCGCTTCAGAGGTTAAAATAAAAGATGGCATAGGAAGGCTTGTGAAAGCAATTTCAAAATATTATTGATTAAAAAATTATTGATTAAAAACAATTATGTTCAATTTAAAAAAAATCCTACTAAGTTCATCTTTATTATTTTCTATTTTTTCATCACCTGTATTTTCAAATCCCAAAGTTTTAAAAGTTGGAGCAATACCTGATCAAAACCAAGATGTTTTGGATAAAAGATTTAATTTATTTTCAAAAGAATTATCCAAACAACTTGATGTAGAAGTTAAATACATTCCTGTTATTAATTATGTTGCAGCAGTAACTGGATTTAGAACTAAAGATCTAGATTTAGTTTGGTTTGGCGCGTTATCAGGAGTGCAAGCAAGATTACAAACTCCTAATTCAATTGTCATAGCTCAAAGAGATATTGATAAGGAATTTAAAAGTGTTTTTATAGTAAACAAAAATTTAGAACTTAACTCAATTTCAAACATTAAAGGACTTAAAAATCTAAAGAATTTAAGATTTACTTTTGGCTCTGAAAACTCAACTTCTGGAAGATTAATGCCAGAATATTTTTTAAATCAAGCGGGAGTAGAAATTAAACACTTTAAAGGGAAAAAAGCAGGTTTTAGTGGGAGTCATGATACCACTATAGCTTTAGTTAATAGTGGGGCATTTGATGCTGGAGCTTTAAATAAACAAGTTTGGGAAAACAATCGTAAAAATAATCCCAAAAGAACAAGTAATTTAGAATTATTCTGGATCACCCCAGAATATGTTGACTATCATTGGGTAGCTCAAGGGGATCTTGAAAATAGATTCGGGGAAGGGTTTACAAACGAACTTAAATCAGTAATTCTAAATTTAGATATAAAGCAAAAATCACATAAAAAGATATTAGATATGTTTAATGCAAAAAGATTTATAAATGCAGAAGCAAAACAATATAAAAATATAGAGGATATCGGGAGGAAATTAAATAAAATTAGATGAATAATAATACTCTCTTAGAATTAAAAAATATATCTTATAAAAACAAAAATAATCTGATTCTAAATAAAATAAATTTAAAAATAAATTCTGGGGAAAAAATTGCACTTTTAGGTAAAAGTGGTTCAGGGAAAACTACACTTATATCAGTACTTAATGGCACTATCAAGCCAACTCAAGGTGAGGTTAAATTATTCAATAAAAGTTTCGAGAAATTAGATAGAAAGCAGAAAAGTAAAATAACAACTATTTGGCAGGATTTAAGATTAATAGAAGATCTCTCTGCAGAACAAAATGTTAATTGTGGAATACTAGCGGAACACAATTTTTATTTCGCTTTTAAAAATTTACTAAATATAAGTTCTTTTAAGAAGGCGCATAAATGTATGCAATTATGTAGACTTCATAACTCTATTTACGACAAAAAAATCAGAAAACTATCTGGGGGGCAAAGACAAAGGGTGGCTATAGCTAGATCATTAATTCAAGGATCAAATATATTACTTGCAGATGAGCCTTTTAATAATTTAGATCCAAAATTGATAACAACAATTAAAAACTTGCTGCTAGAAAATGAAGATAAAAATAATACAAAAAAATCCCCAAAGACGGCATTAGTTGCATTACATAGATTAGATTTGCTGAACGATTTCGATAAAGTTATTGGAATAAGGGATGGTAAAATTTTTTTCAATATAAAAAGAAATAATTTAAAGAAGCTTCATTTAGACAAAATATATTAGTTAGTTGAATAAATTAAAATTAAACTATACCTCATTATCTTTTCTTCCAATTTTGGTTTGGATACCTCTAGGGTATCAACTAATAAATAATATTCATTTTGGAGGATTTAAATTATTTCAAGAATTCTTAATTTCTGCATTTAATCCCAAGATCGATAATGAAATTATTATTACCGTAATTAATCGATTAAATGAAACTATCTTAATTGGTTTTTTTAGTTGGATAGTAAGTATTATTTTTGGAGCAATTTTTGGAATATTATCCTCAAATATTTTTTATAAAATCTTTAATATTCCAAATTTTTTTTACCGCATAATAAGGTTTTTTCTAACAATAATTAGATCTATTCATGAAGTAGTTTGGGGAATACTATTAATGCAAATATATGGAATAAATTTTTCAATAGGAATAATAGCTATATGTATACCTTATATTGCTGTAAATTCAAAAGTTTTTGCTGAACAATTAGAAACTATTGACTACAAAAGTTTTGAATCTATAAATCAAATAAATGCACCTAAATTTTCTTCTTTACTAACTATAGTATGGAATCCAATAATAAACACATTTAAAAACTTTGGTTTATATCGATTAGAGTGTGCAATAAGAAGTACGGTGATTTTGGGACTTTTTGGAATTGGAGGAATAGGTACCAGTATTTTTTTATCTTTCCAAACTTTGAATTTTAGAGAGTTATGGACTTATTTATGGTCCTTAGCAATTTTGATAATTCTTTGTGGATTAATATTCAAAAAAATAAAATTTAACACTACAAATAAAATCCTATCTATTTTTTTTATTGCAGTTTTTCTCATAACAATTTTATTTTCTTTTTCATATTTTCTTTATTTTATTTTTAATAATAATTTTGAAAATTTTAATTCCGTTAGTTCTCTGTTTAAATCAAGCTCAGATTTAGGATTATTTGATTTCTTAAAACTTATATTAGAAACAATAATTTTAAGTCTTTTATCAACAGGAATCGCAATTAGTTTACCTCCATTATTAATAGGAATTTTTAACAACAATACTTCTAAAATCTTTATAAAAATTTTTGCATTTTTATTACGTTTAATACCTACACCTGTAATACTTCTAACTCTATTAACTTTTAATAATCCTTCTTTATCTTTAGCAGCTTTAACATTAGGTCTTCACAACTCTGGCATTACAAGCAAATTACTTTTTAAAAATCTAGATAGCCAAGACAGGAGAAATTACATTGCAATGAAATCTCTAGGAATCTCAAAAAAGACCAGTTGGCTTTTAGGTTTATTTTCTCAACAAGCAAAAAGTTACTTAGCATATTGCGCTTATAGATCTGACATCATTATTAGAGAAACTGCAATTGTTGGGGTCATTGGAAGTGTTGGTCTAGGTTGGCAATTGCAAGAATCACTAAGTTCCTTCGCATGGAAAGAAGTTACCTTAGTTTTGATAGCTTATAGCTCCATCGCAATAGTTGGCGAATTAATAAATGGTAAAATCAAAAATAGTTTAACTTGATTTGTAAGAATAATTTTTAAATCAAGTAATTATTTTTTTTCCGGTTATAGTGATTAGTTTACCAAAACAGCTAGTTGTAATTGGAGATAGCTCAGTTTATGGATGGGGAGATAATGAAGGTGGTGGATGGTGTGAGAGGCTTAGAAAAGATTGGTGCAATAACCACAATGGGCCAGTTATTTATCAACTTGGCGTTAGGGGAGATGGGATAGAAAAAGTTTCATCTAGATGGGAAAAAGAATGGTCATCTAGAGGAGAAACGAGAAGAAATAAACCTAAAGCAATCCTGCTAAATGTTGGTCTTAACGACACTGCAGCAATTGGTCAGAAAAACGGAAGACATCAATTAGATATAGATGGATTTGAATATGGATTAGAGAGACTAATTAATGAAATGAACTCTCAAACAAATGTCTTTGTTATTGGTCTGACACCTGTTGAAGAAAGAAAAATGCCCTTCGCAGGATGTCTATGGTACTCAAATGATTTTTGTAATTCTTATGAAAGGAGAATGGAGGAAGTATGCCTCAATCAGAATGTCCCATTTCTTCCTACTTTTAGAGAAATGTACTCTGATAAAAGGAGTAAAAATTGGATTACACATGATGGAATTCATCTAAATTCCAAAGGTCATTTCTGGCTTTATCAAAGACTGAAGAGCTGGGAGATTCTTACAAAATGGAAGGAATCCTAGGTCTTCCCAAATATTTTTAATTTAAAAATATGAATATAAAAAAAGAGCAAAGATAGCATAAACAGAAGCAATACTTGTCTGAATAGCATTTACCAATTCATTACTTAATTTATATTTATTTTGAAATTTAGCACCAATAATACTCTCAGAAAGTGTGGCTAAAAATCCCGAAACTGTAACAACAATGAAATGATATTTAGTAGAAATAATTGATAGACGAAGCATTACAAAAGCCATAAATATTGATCCCAAAACACTAGCTAATGTTCCTTCTAAACTTACTCCTCCTTCAGTTCCTCTCTCAACCTTTTTAAGTGAAGTTATTAAATATGTGTCTTTACCAAATCTTTTTCCAATTTCGCTGCCAAAAGTATCCGCTAACTTCGCAGCAAAGCTTGCAGCAAATCCTAATTTAAACATCACTACGTTGGCAGCATTAAATTTGATCATAATGGCGAAAAATAATCCTGTAGCTGCAGAGCCCCATACATTTTCAGGACCTCTTCTCCCACCTCTTTTTTCAGCTATTCCTTGTTCTTTTTTAAATTTAAAACCTATTTTGGTAACAAGAGATCCAAGTAATAAATAAATTACAACTGACATCCATCCCTGCCAAGACAAGCATCCCCACATAATTGTTCCTAAAATTCCTGCACTTATCCAACCACCTTTTGTCATCAAAGGAATCTTGCAAAATATATAAATCAAAATAAAATTAATGCAAAAACCTATAAAAAATTGATTTCTTATTAAATCCATATTTATCTAATTCCTTAATTTCAAATCAATTCTCCACTGATTTAGAATTGATGATGCGTTAATACTAGCTGTAGAAGTTCTTAAGATAGTTTCAGAGAGTTTAACAAAGGTATATTTGTTTTTATTAAAAAAATCAATTTCATTGGAGGACCACCCTCCTTCAGGGCCAATTA
Organism: Prochlorococcus marinus XMU1406; assembly: GCF_017696055.1. NCBI lineage: Bacteria > Bacillati > Cyanobacteriota > Cyanophyceae > Synechococcales > Prochlorococcaceae > Prochlorococcus > Prochlorococcus marinus. The sequence goes on along the minus strand of NZ_JAAORG010000001.1, from coordinate 616,428 downwards.
CATTCCAGAAAATACCTCCTTTTTTATTTTCAAATTCTTGCTCATTTCTTAACCATTGATTTAAATCAAAATGTGTATTTTCTCTAGTAATTGAAATTGAAACTCTTTCTTGATTATCTCTACTTTTTAGCCATTCAATAATCTCCATACCATTTAAAATATATGGTTTCCATAATCTCTCACTTTGCTCAACTGCTTCTTTGATAATTGAATTCCATCTCAAAAGTTTTCTAGAAAAATTATAATTTTTGTTTACCTGTCTTTCTGAAAATAATGGTTGTATAAAATCAATTCCTATTTCAGTACACATTTTTAAAATATCCTCAAAACCACTTTTTGGTATAACAACAGCTATTCCTAATAAGTAAATTTCTTGTTCTTGAAATAAGTAAGGTTTTTTTAAATGACTTATTTCTAAACAATCATTTTTAACTTTTATAGCTTTCCATAATGAACCCTCTCCATTAGCTATAAATATTTCTTTACCATTTTTTATCCTCATTACTTTGTTTATATAATGCGCCTCGTCGCAAGTCAGTTTTATATTATTGTTCTGGATATTTTCAATTCTTTCATTGGAAATAATTAATCTTGTTAAGTCTTCCATCTAAAACACTTAATCTTTGAAAACTAAATCTTCATGTTCTTCAATAGCCCAATCATTATTTTCACCACCAATAATTAATTCTTCTATTTTTACATAATTATTTGATATCTGATTCAAAGAATTTATTAATATATCTATTGAAATGGAGTCTGAAGTTCCAAAATCAACCCAACATCTTCCCCACAGGTTTTGGTATTCCATAATTCCTAAATTATGCATTAAGGCAGGAAGAGATTCGTTTTTTTGTTCATTATTATAGGTCATCCAACTTAAATCGGAACCCTCTTCATGAGTTTGCAAATTTTCAGAATTAAATCCACCTAACCTTCCTAAAACGTACCAACTATCAAAAACACCATCTAAATAATTTTTTTCATCTTGAGTTGGTGATTCTGAAAACCTTATCCATATCCAACAATTAAAAGGATCAACTTCTCTAAAAATAATATTCATATTGACTAATAGCTTTTGAGATCTATAGCTATTATAAGTAAGTTATTACTAGATTAAAATTCATACCTAAAACTTAATTAATAATGCTTGATTTAAAAGAAATATCTTATCAACCTCAAACTGGAGAAAGAAAAATAATAGACAATCTAAATTTAAAAGTTCATGAAAATGAAATTATTTTAATTTGCGGAAATAGTGGTTCTGGAAAAACGACACTACTCGAAATAATAAGCGGATTAACAACTCCACAAAAAGGAAAAATTACTTGGAAGAATAAAATTTTATCTTCTAGACAAAGAAGATGGTTTTGTGGAGTAGTATTCCAATTTCCTGAAAGATACTTTGTAGGAACAACCATTGGGAAAGAATTAAAAATAGGCCATAAATCTTTAAAAGAAAAAAATATAGAAATAATTTTAAATAAAGTTGGTTTGAAAAGAATTAACCTTACCCAACCACCAGAACAACTAAGTGGCGGACAACAAAGGCGATTAGCTGTAGCAGTTCAACTACTTAGAAACCCCTCAATTCTTTTACTTGATGAACCAACTGCTGGATTAGACTATTCAATGAGAAATGAGGTAAAAAATTTAATTCTTGATCTAAAAAATAAAAATACAATTATTATTGTTACTCATGAACCTGCATTATTTGAGGGAATTCCTTCTAGGATATTATTCTTGGAAAAAGGGAAAATCAAAAATTTTATAAAAGAAAATGATGAAGGATAGGATAGTTCGGGCTACTGCAGCAAATGGAGGAATAAGATTAGTTGCGGTCTTAACAACAGAATCTTCTTTAGAGGCAAAAAAAAGACACGATCTTTCTTATTTAACCACCTGTATCTTAGGAAGAGCATTTAGTGCTTCACTGCTTTTAGCAAGCTCGATGAAGATAATGCATGGGAGAGTTACTCTAAGAGTTAGATCTGACGGACCTTTAAAGGGATTACTAGTTGATGCAGGTAGAGACGGAAAAGTTAGGGGTTATGTAGGGAATCCTAATTTAGAATTGGACCTAGTCAAAATAGACAATAATAAATATTCCTTTGATTTTACAAAAGCATTAGGTACAGGCTATTTAAATGTAATTAGAGATAGTGGATTTGGAGAACCCTTTACAAGCACTGTTGAATTAGTAAATGGAAATATTGCAGAAGACTTAGCTTCATATTTATATCATTCAGAGCAAACTCCCTCTGCTGTATTTATTGGAGAAAAAATTCAAAATAAAAGTGTTATTTGTAGTGGTGGACTATTAGCTCAAGTTTTACCTAAAAAAGACACTGACCCTCTACTCGTCTCACTACTTGAAGAAAGATGTAAAGAAATTAACTCTTTTAGCGAAGACCTATTTAAGTCAAAACATAATCTTCTTTCGTTAATAAGAAATATTTTTCCCGATATTGACGATAAATCAATCTCTGAAAAAGCTCGTTCCCAAGAAGTTAGTTTTAAATGCAAGTGTTCCAAACAAAGAAGTTTAAATGCAATGAAAATGCTTGATAAGAGCGAGTTGGAAGACATTCTTGAGAAAGATGGCAAAGCAGAATTGGTTTGCGAATTTTGTAAGAATAAATATTTTATAGATTATGAAGAAATTAAATCGATGATAGAAAATCAATCATAAAAAAATTACGCCTATCCATAAAATAACCATGGCTGGAATAGATTGAATTTTTTGTATAGATAAAGAATTGTTTGATACTTCCTGAATAAAAGAATTAGTTTCAAGTAATCCCCCGAATATTAATCCTATCGAAAGAAAAGTAACACTCCATCCTAGAGAACCTATAAATCTTTTACCTGATTTAATTTGAGTATAGGTAAGTATTAGTGTTGAGATAGAAAGCAAAAGTCTATTATTTGAGTCTGGACTAATAAATAAAAAAATTAAAAATAATAGGCCAACTGATATTTTTATTGAAAGATTATCAAATGATGGGGGCGTTATTTTCGGCAGACTATACTGACTTGAGTTGTTAGAGTTATTATTTAAATTTTTTATCTTAGATAGCAGTGGAAAATTGTTATTGGTAAATTGATTAATTTGTTTTTCTTTTTTTGAAGCACTCACAGCTTCATAGCTTACATTCCCAGATTGCCTAGCTTTCAAACTACCCATCAGTAATTGATCGAAGGAGGATTCTATTTTCGCTTTCAAAATTAAATCTTCACCAGCCTCTTTAACTTTAAGGTCTCTGGCCCTTTGAATATCCTCAAAAGAAGCACCTTTTTCTACACCTAAAATTTCATAAGGTGATTTTTCATTATTGTTTTTATTACTGTTTGAATCCAAAATTTTTTACCAATAATAACAGATTAACTAATTTTGTAATCCATTAAGGATTTATAAAACAATTGGTTCGACTCCACTAACAACAGGAGCAACTTTGTTTAAAGTTAATTGATTATTATCTTCAACAAATTGATTTAGATTCCACTCATTTTTAAAAAGAATAACTGGCCTATTCCAACAATCTTTAACTATTTTACAATTGAATATTCTCCCTAGTTTTTCAATGGCTGGCCATCCATCAGAAATCCATCTAGCCAATTGATATGGCATTGCTTCAAGGTTTGCATCTACACCATATTCACTTTTTAATCTGTGAGTTACTACCTCCAACTGCAATTGACCAACAGCTGCGAGTATAGGGTCTCTTTTGCTCTCATCAAAGTCGTAAAGAATCTGAACAGCACCTTCTTCGCGCAGTTCATTAACACCCTTTCTAAAGTTTTTAAATGCTGAGGGATTTGGATTTCTTAGCCAGCTGAATATTTCAGGACTAAAGGATGGTATGCCCTCATATTCCAAATGAGCACCAGTATAAAGAGTATCTCCAATAGAAAACATTCCTGGATTATTCAAACCAATAACATCTCCAGGATAGGCATCATCAACTACTTCTCTATCTTGCCCAAATATTTTTTGTGGTCTTGATAATCTGATTGTTTTCCCAGTTCTGGAATGTTTAACTGACATATCTTTTTCAAATTTGCCACTACAGACTCTTATAAAAGCAACCCTATCTCTGTGCTTTGGATCCATATTTGCCTGAAGCTTAAAAACAAACCCACTAAATTCATCGCTTGCAGGTTCAATATCCCCTTTATTACTATTTCTCGAAGTTGGTTTTTGTGCCATTTTCAAAAAACTATCTAAAAATGGTCTTACACCAAAATTAGTCATGGCAGATCCAAAGAAAACTGGGGTTAAAGAGCCATTAAAAACTTTTTCTTTTTCAAATTTTGATCCTGCCTCATCAAGAACCTCCAATTCTTCAAGTGAGTTTTCAAGTAAATCTCTCTCTACATATTTTGATAGCTCTTTATCTTCAAGACTTAATCTTTTCTCATTCGATTGTTTCCCTCTCAAAGCTTTATCAAATAAAATCACCTCTCTCGAAAATCTATCAATAACCCCTCTAAATTCCTCACCACTCCCAATTGGCCAGTTAATAGGTAAAGTATTTAATCCAAGTTCTGATTCAATTTCATCAAGTAAAGAAAATGGCTCTCTTCCTGGTCTATCCATTTTATTTATGAAAGTAAATATTGGTATTTTTCGCATCTTGCAAACTTCAAACAATTTTCTAGTTTGAGGTTCTAGTCCTTTAGCCGCATCTTCCAACATAACTGCATTATCAGCAGCAGCTAATGTTCTATAAGTATCTTCGGAGAAATCTTGGTGTCCCGGTGTATCTAATAGGTTGATTACTGATCTTTCATATTCAAATTGCAATACAGTTGATGTAATAGAAATACCTCTTTGTTTCTCAAGTTCCATCCAGTCTGAGGTAGCTTTTCTCTGATTACCCCTAGCTTTTACTGCTCCTGCCTGTTGAATGGCTCCTCCATACAAAAGAAGTTTCTCGGTAAGAGTCGTTTTCCCCGCATCTGGATGCGAAATAATAGCAAAATTTCTTCTTTTATTTACCGCATCCAGTATTTCTTTATTATTTAGATTTTTAGTACCTAAGCTCATTTATATAATATAAGGGCCTTTCACTTAGTTCTTAAACATTACCATAGACTACTAAATAATTATCACCTTCTTCAAACACATCTAAAGAGGATAGATCATTCTCTAAAATGAAATTTTTTAACTCTTTAAAAGTATAAGAAGCTTTTAAAGATGCATAATAATCATTAGTTAAAGTCTCATTATATTTAGTTGAACATTGTGCTTTGAGTTCTAAAGCAGACTTTTCATCTAATGGCCTTTTTAAGTCCTTATGAAAATTTACAGTTATATTACTAGACAAACTTCTTATGGTGTTGAAGAAATCTTCAAGATTGGTAATGTGATGAATCAAACTGTTGCTTACAAGTAAACTAATTTTTTTTTTAAGTAAAAAATTATTTGATTTAATGTCTTTGATATCAGAACAAATGTAGCGTAAATTTTTAAATTTTTTTTGATTAGTAGAAATACTTTTATTATATTCTGCTCTTAAAATCATCTCTTTAGAACCATCTATTCCAACTACTTCAGTATTAGGCCATTTTATTGCTAACTTCTCAGAAATATTTCCTGGGCCGCATCCTAAATCAACTATTAGATCTTTTTCACCTAAAGAAATATTTTTTCTCAAAAGATAATAATATATTTGATTAATTAGATTAACTTCCCCTTCTGAAAAATCAGCTTCATCATAAGAAATGACCTGCTCTTTTTCTACCATTAATTCAGGTTCAGGGATTCTTTCCATAATCCTTTCTTAAAAAAAAAATTTCATATTAAACATAATTTTACACAAACCGTTAAATAGTGGTAAGAATGGTTGCAGACGCCACAGGTAGAGTTATTCTTCCAGTACGGGTTATTTACATACGTTTTTTTTTATCGTGACTGTTGCACCAAATAAAGCTTCTTCGGAGAGCAATTCCAATAATCTTAAAAAAGATGATTTTCCAAAGACTGCGCCAGCTGCTTATCCTGTTTTTTTCAGATCTTACAGTAGAAAAACTTTATCTGGCAAAAGGGAAAACTGGAGCGAAGTTGGCGAAAGGAATTTATCGGGATTAAAAGAACTAGGCAAACTTTCTGAGGAAGAATTGATCCTAATGAAAGAGATGCAAAGTAATCAAAAAGCCCAACCTTCAGGGAGATGGTTATGGATAGGAGGAACCCCCTGGATTAATAAGAACCAAAATTTCTCGGGAGCATACAACTGTACTTCAACAAACCTAATTGATTGGGAAGCCTTCGCATTAATGATGGACTTAGCAATGATGGGATGTGGAACAGGAGCAATAATTGAACCTCATTTTATAAACAAACTACCTACGGTTTTAAACAAAATAAATATTAAATCAGTCAGTGAAGTTGGTATAACTCCTAAAGATCAAAGAGAAGAAAAATCATCATTAGAAATCAAAGGAAAAGATCTTCACATCAAAGTTGGAGATAGCAGAAGAGGCTGGGTAGATAGCTACAAATATCTTCTTGAGGCATCAAGTAATGAAAATCTTGAAAGAGAAATTGATGTTTTTATAAATTTGGAAGATATTAGACCTGCTGGAGAATCATTAAAAGGTTTTGGTGGGATGGCAAATCCCATCAAATTGAAAGATCTCTACTCCAGAGTCGCATTACTTCTTGGAAAGGCAATAGGTAGGAAATTAAGTACAGTAGAGTGTTGTTTATTAATTGATGAAGCGGCAGTAACTATAGTTGCTGGGAATATAAGAAGAAGTGCAGGAATGAGACAATTTGCCTCAGATGATAAGGAGGCGGCATCTGCAAAAGAAAATCTATGGAGTCAAGATGCAAATGGTAATTGGAGAATAGATCCTGAAAAAGATGCCCTCAGGATGGCTAATCATACCAGGGTTTACCATACAAAACCCACATACCAAACTGTTTTAGATGCCGTAACAAAACAATTCCATTCAGGTGAAGGGGCTATTCAATTTGCTCCAGAAGCAATCGCAAGATCAAATGCTGATATTCTCAAAGACAATGAATTAAAAAAGGAATTTATTGAAATCTATTCAGAACAAGGTAAGGATGAAGCGAGAAATTGGATAAATAGTAGTTATGGACCATTTTCTGAAGAAGAGTTAGATCACAGGATGAGCAGATATGGACTTAACCCCTGTGGGGAGATATTGGGAAATGATTTTCACTGCAATTTAGCTGAAGTTCATTTGAATCAGATTGATCCCGGAAATTTTGAAGATCAGAAAAAGGCTTTCAAAGCTGCAGCTCTTTCTGTGGCATGCTTACTCAATCATGAATTTGAAGTTGAGCGTTACAGGAAAAGTAGAGAATATGACCCTATTGTAGGGGTAAGTTTCACTGGATTGTTTGATTTCTGCGTTCACGCATTTGGAACACCATGGTTGAAGTGGTGGGAATCAGGAAGGCCCAATAGCAAAGAAGGGAAGGCCTTCAAAGAAAAGGAAGCTAAATTCTTAGATTCTTGGAGAAAAATAGTAAAAGAAACTGTATGGGAATATTGTGATAAGCATAATCTAAGGAGACCAAATAGATGCACAACAGTTCAGCCAGCAGGGACTAAAAGTCTTCTTACTGGAGCAGCTCCAGGATGGCATCCTCCAAAGGCTCAAAGATTCATAAGAAGAATAACTTTCAGAAAAAATGATCCAATTGCTTTAGCTTGCATGGATTATGGTTACTCAGTTGTTCCATCTCAATCTGATAAAGATGAAAATGGTTGCTTGCTCGATAATCCATTTGATCCAAGATGTACAGAATGGTTAGTTGAAATCCCTACAGAAGTTAGTTGGGCAAATATAGACGGTGCAGACCAAATAGATATCAATAATTTCTCAGCATTAGCTCAATTTGATTTTTACATGCAAGTGCAGAAATTTTACACAGAGCACAATACCTCTGCAACCGTAGAATTTAGAGAAAATGAAATCGAGGATTTAGCTAAGGCTATTCATAATGCAATTGAAAATAATGAGGGATATATTTCAGCGGCATTGCTAGCTCGATTTAGTGCTAACGCTACTTTCCCGAGATTACCCTTTGAACCAATAAGTAAAGAGGAATATTTAGCATTGCAAAATAAAGTAATAGAAAGGAAAGTTAATAACGATTTCTTTGATGCTCTTAATAAATATGATGTTGGAGAACTATCTGAAGCAGGACCAGCAGGTTGTGATTCAGATAAATGCTTACTTCCTTTGGCTAAACCAAAAGATTAATTTTTGATTTATTTGTAAAAAAAAATATAAATTAGTTTTTAAATATTTAATTTATGCTACCTCTTAAATAGGGACATAAATTATTTATGACATTAAGCCTAAATATTGGGAGCTTATTTAATGATTCCTCTAGTCATGCATTAGTGGATGAGCTAAGAAAAAGAACATCAGAAGAGGATATATTAGATTTTGAGGAAAAATTTAACTCCAAAAACGAAAAAAATCTACACGTTTATATATGTAGATTTCTAAAAAACAGATCAATATCAAGAGGGCTAGCCTCTAGATGGTTAATAACCATAATTAAAAACAAAGAATCAAAAATTGATGCTTTGCAAAAATCAAATAATTAGGTCAGCCCTGATAGTTTCCATAGAGCAATTCCAAAAATTGAGAATCCCATAATAAAAGTAAAAGCCAAAGCATTTACCAATTGAACCTTATCATTCATTTTGTTTGCGAATGGTAATAATTGAGCAAATAATGGAGTCTCTTCAACTATTGCTGATTTTTTTACAGTAGGTTTTTTGCTTTTAGAAAACATAAAACAAATTTTATAATCTTAAGAATTTTACATTTAAAAGTTCATTAAATAAAAAATACTTCTCAAAAACGAACAAAATGTAACCTGCATGAAACCACATAAAGAAAAACATAAATTTCTTTAGTAGAAGCCTATTTCATTTTTTAAAGTATTAAGTTTATTTTTTAAAGACCTAGACAAATAATTTTCTTAAATGTTATGCTTAAATTGTAGCAACAGCTACCAAAACGTTCAACTTGCGTATAGCAAGCCGCAAATCGACTTAAGCCATGGAACGGGGACTTAAGCGAAACCGGAGTTTAAAAAATGACCCTAATTTACAGAGGACAAAAATACGTCCAGAACAAAGAAGCAGCTAAAAAGCAACACCTCGAACTAACTTATAGAGGAAAAACTTACACAAGCTAGTTCATTTTTCCAATAAATAAAAAAGCCACTTTTAGTGGTTTTTTTTTATCCAAACTTAATCTAAAAAAATCACTTAATTATTTTTAATAAGTATTAAAATTATATGATTTAATTTTTTTGATAACTATGGCAGACCAAAAACCTTTATTTAAAGCACCTTATGACATAAAAGATGTAAGTGCTCTTTTCGCCATAGTTGCCTTCGTTTTAATAATCGCTGCCATAGTTGGAAATAACTTATTTGGTTTATTTCAACAGAATGTCAACTTTGGGTGATTTATTTGGTAGCAGACTAGATTTTTTGTGGACTAATTCTTTGGATTAAATATGACGGAAAATAGACTGTTATAACGATTTAACTCATCATTATTAAAAAAAACTCATATCCCAAAATAGTTTCTAGAAATAATTTTTAAATCTTTGAATTTATAAACTGTGACTAATTTCTTATATTATAGTTTTAAGTTCAATAAAACTGAATAACCCTTTGAGGGGTGGTCGAGTGGGTTAAGGCTCTAGTCTTGAAAACTGGATTTTTTTTAGTTATACCAACGTTTTGGGAGATAACTTGACGTGCAGTTCCGGATCAGTTCCGAAAAATTTAACCATGTTTTGATATAATAAAAAAGCTCAAAATTAAATATTTTTTGCCTGGAGGGGTGGTCGAGTGGTTTAAGGCTCTAGTCTTGAAAACTAGCGTGTCTGCAAGGGCACCGTGGGTTCGAATCCCACCCCCTCCGTACTACATAGCTGACTTCTAAAGAGTCAACTCCTTTTAGGAGTTTTTTTATTTTCTTGAAAATAGATTAGTTCCTTAGAATTCCCCTCAGTTGCCGTATATTGGAGAACAAAATCGGTCATATTTCGGTCATAAATTTCAAAACGGGTATAACCGGTCATAGTAAACTAGAGAATTTAAAATAATTGACAGTCAATCTAAAATAAGGAGCAATTAGCTCAGTTTTATAATCGTCCTGTTATTCTTAAATGTCACGATTAGATTTTCTGTATATAATTTTGAAAAATAAATTAATTAGAAATGAAAGGCTTTGAATACAAACACATTCGCTTAGATTACAAAGGAAGAGGTATTACTCAAGAAATAAATATACTAGATATTGATGGTGAAAGAATTAGGGCGTGGGGTGATAATACTGAAGTTCCTACTTTGCCTGAAATGTTTTCAAGGCTTGGTGCTGATGGATGGGAAATGGTTAGCCATGTAGTAAACCAAGATAATCAAGCAAATGGAGTAACTTTTCATTACTACAACTTTAAAAGAGAAATATCATGACGGACGATTTTAAAAATTACCTTAAAAGTTACGAAAAATCAGGAAAGGGGGCTGAAAAGAAACAACGAAAAAATAGTACCAAAGCGACCTTATTATGGATTCTTTTTGGAGGTTTTATAGTTTCATGTATCCTCCCAGTTTTATTTGTTTTGTGGATTCCATATCTAATCTTTTTATTTTTTTATGCCGGTAGAGAATGGATGGGATGAAGTATTAATGCATGATTACAAGTCGATATAAATGAAACGCTGACTACTTGCAAAATCCTGTATGTATTAATAAATTAATCTCTTTTAAAAACGGGTATATTTCGGTCATATTTGTTCCTTAGATGCTAGCTAATCGACTGCTATCACTTAATATCTTATAGTCTTGAAAACTAGCGTGTCTGCAAGGGCACCGTGGGTTCGAATCCCACCCCCTCCGTACTACACAACTGACTTCTAAAGAGACAACTCCTTTTAGGAGTTTTTTATTTTCTTCAATTTTAAGTAAGTTCCTTAGAGTTCCTCTCAGTTACCGTATATTAGGGAACAAAACGGGTACATTTCGGGTATAAATAAATATTGACAGTCGATCTACAATAAGGGTCAATTAGCTCCTTTTTTTGTGAAAAAATTTTTAATTTCTTTATTAGCAGTTATAGCCTTACCTACTACAGCAAATGCCACCAACTATGTTGAATGTGAGGCAATTTATTCTTTGATTTCAAGAACACAAAGGCAAAGAGATGCGGAATGGGATCTTAAATATGATTTGGGGAAATTAGGTGAATTTGATGAGACTCCTTACAATGAAGTTAAAGAAAGAGCATTAAAAGACTATAAAAAAAGAGGTTGCTACGGTCTTTAATGAAACGCTTACTACTCCCACTACTAGCTGCTCTCTCTTTACCTACTGCTGTTAGGGCAGATAATGCTTTTGGTTATGGGATGCAAATGTGTCAGATGATGAGTAGTGGGATGGATCCTTTTGAAGCTCAAAAAATCATAAGTGATTCAGTTATGAATAATGTTCCTCCTTCTTATCAAAGGGGTGATCCTTATGCACCTTGGTCTCCAACAAGAACTACAGAAGGAGCAATAGCTTCTGGAATAGCTTCTGGAATAGTTGATGGTTTTACAGCTGTAATGAGAATGAATTCATTAAGACCAGGTATTCAGCAAACTATGGAAGCTAATTGTCCAGATTTTTATGTGTCTGCATCAAATAAACAAAATGAAAGTAAGGTCGTTAAGAAAAAAGTTTGTACGTGGGAAAAAGATAAATTTAACAAAGGTAAAAAGAAAAGAAAATGCAGAAAGAAAACAGCTGAAGAAATAGCACTTGAGTTACCTTCAGTACCATCAGATAAAAATCAATTAAAAATATTTTGCAAAACAAATTTATATAATTCAAACTGTAAAAAGTATTACGATATGAAACTTAATGCAATTAAAAATCCTAAAAATATTCAAGTAAACAGTTTTTCTGAAGCAGATGAGTTAAAGAAATTTGCAGACTTGAAAGACAAAGGCATAATTACCGAGGAAGAGTTTAATAAAAAGAAAAAAGAAATATTAGGTCTTTAAATCAAACGCTTGCTACTTGCATAACAAAGAGGAGGTTTGAGAAATTTAAAAATATCTTCTAATTTTATAAGTGGTGAACTTTCGGTGAACTCTGTTCCTTAAAGACTATCAAATTAATTGGTATGACAAAAAAACCACTAGACTTGAAAACTAGCGTGTCTGCAAGGGCACCGTGGGTTCGAATCCCACCCCCTCCGTTCTAATAAAAAGCAGCTTAAGTTAAAGAGAAAAATATAAACGCCTTTTTGGTATGTCTTTGTTAAGATAAATTTTTATTTGATTAATGAGTAAAGGTTTCGCCACAGATAATTTAATATCCAAAAAGTCCAAAAAAAAGTTAATTTCAAATGAACCTCAAGGAAGATTAATATCTTGGTCTCCTTGGCCACCTGCTAATTTTCAGACAAGATATCCTGCTTTCCCTTTAGTTCTTACAATATTGATCATAGTAATCGGGCAATGGTATTTATCTCTACTAAGATAAACTGAACATGGTTTTTGTATTTAAATTTCAGATAAATTGAGTTTGAGAATCTATTTTGTTTTTTTCAATTTTATTATTAGCTCATTTTCAGGCGGCAATAATCCCAATATTATTAGGAATTAGATCGATCAAAAAATTTAAACACATTCGCAAGAACGAATTGATACCTTTCGGTTTTATTTTTTTAGGATTGGCATCGATTTCTGAAATGATAGACCATACCCAAACATCTTGGATTTATGTAGATCATTCCTCTCTATTTAATTGGTTATTTTATTCTTTCCTATCTTTAGGCCTAACATGTTTATCAATATCAGTTATAAAAAATAAATTTATTCAAAAAACTAATTTTTGCATTTCTTTATGTTCAATAATCTCATATTTTTTATTTGATAAAACTATTGCTCTTCTTTTTCAAATAATAATAAGTATCCTCCTAATTATAAATTGGCAAAGAGTTTTTAAAGATTGGCTTTTTATCTTTTACCCAATATTTGGTATTTTTTTTACGACTTTCTTTGGAACAAGGCTCTCAATTAGTGGCGATCAATTTTGGCATGTTTTAATAGGCCCATCTGGAACGATTAGCGTTCTTACCTTTTATTTCGTACTTAAGAGATCAGACAAAAAATTTAATTAAGATTCTTATGAAAACATTTATATTTGTAAGTTTTATAGTGTGCTTAGTCAGAATAATCTCTCCAGTTGAGATCTTTGCTGATACGGCACTTGATGTTTACATGAATGATTTTTATTCTAAATCGAATGAAGCTAGCCAGATTCTTAAAGAAATCGAAAATAGCCTAAAAGAGGGATCAAGAAAAAAAGTATGCTCTAGGCAAAGAGAGGCAGCAAGATTAGGTCTATTAGCTAATAAATCATTAATTAAAGCCTTTGAAATAGAGGGAACTAATCCACCAATGCAAGCAATAAAGGCAAGTCAACAAAGATGGGAATCTATTCTGAATGAGTGCTGAAGAAAGTAAGTAAATCTATAAATCTTTTTAAATTTGCATTCTTACAGATTTACTTATTAAAGGAATTTCAGGTTCAACCCCATAAATACATTGAGAAATCGAATAAATAAAAATACATAGTGTAAATATAAAAATTATTGAGCCTAGTTCAACTATGGGAAATATTCTCAAGAAATATGAAATTATTATCAAAGCAATATCAATAAGTAATGCTTGGCATGCGTTATATCTGACGAAATAGGGAACATTTGGATTTCTTGCTAATCCAGCAAACAAAATTATAAATAATAAAAAACTACCAAAAGGCAAAGATTTTTCAATTATTGCTATCGGGAAAGTTAGTAATAATAGTATTTTTAAAAATGAATATTTATAGAACAAATAATATCCAAAAGGTATTGATGCCTTTAATGGCAAAGTATACAAAAATACTGATGAGAGTCTCTGGAATATCTGATTCAATATATTATAAAATTTCGTATTCATATTTTAACCTAATTTTTCTGAACTTAATAAAAGACTCAGCCCTTGAAAAAATTAATTTTGGCAGATGGTTATTAAATATTAGATAATTAATTAAGGTTCATAATTCAAAATGCGTATCCTACATACAATGTTGAGGGTTGGAGATTTAGATAAATCGATTGATTTCTACGTCAATAGATTAGGAATGAATTTATTAAGAAAAAAGGATTACCCTCATGGAAAATTCACTTTGGCATTTGTTGGTTATGGCTCAGAAAAAGAAAACACAGTAATTGAATTAACTTATAACTGGGACAAAAAGTCTGAAGACTATGAGCTTGGAGATAAATATGGTCATATAGCTATTGGAGTAAAAGATATTCATCTAATTTGCCAAAAATTAGAAAATAATGGTTGTAAAATAACAACCAAACCTAAAACAATGAAAAACAGTACTACTGTCTTGGCTTTTATTGAGGATCCTGATGGTTATAAAATTGAACTTATTGAAAGAAATTAAAGGATCAAAAGTCTTTAATTAAATAAAAAAATAACTAAATTTTTTAAAAGATTGAATTATCTAATATATCTTTTTCAATTAACGAAAAAATATCTCAAGATCATATTTAATAGATTCTGCAGTTTAAATTGTTGTAAAACATTATTTCTAAGATGAGGAATTATCAAAAAATAAAATTTCAACTTTTACAATCTATATAAAATCTATTTAGAATTGATAGACAATCTATTTAGATTTATATATTATAGAATTATCACATAAAGCTTATGCCTAGTAATTGGTCAAAAATAAGAGATGAATGGCTTGATAGAACCGCTGTTGCTAAAGATGATGCTAAATGGGCATTAGAAGCTTTAATTAATTCTGAAGAAGAGTTATTTGAAATAGAACAAAAAATAAAGAATAAAGAGGACGCTATAAGCCAAGTAAAATTTTTGAAGAAAAAGGTTAAAGAAACTATTTCCTCTAAAGAAATTAGTCTCGATGATATTGCATTAAATACTTCAAATTCAAACAAAGTACAGATCTCAGTACCATCAAATCTTACTTATCTTTTGAAAGTTTGGGCAGCAGCAGAAGGAAGAGATCTATCAAGTGTTGCTTTTCAATGTTTAGAAACTGGTATAAGGGAAATGAAAAGCAAAGGTTCAATACCTTCAGTAGCAGTAAATAGATATGACTCAGCCTGTCAAAAGAGAATTGCACTAGCAGAAGTAAACAATCTATTGGAGAAATACGAAATAGCTCAGAATGCAATCAAATAATTATGAATAACAGAAAAATCATTAAAGGATACAAAACATTAAAATCATCAAGGTTTAATGTAGATACTTATATAGATAAATTCAAAGATGGAATAATTTATACTCTTTATTCTGATGAATTAAATTCACTTAAAGTTGGTTTTGCTGAAAATGATAAGGTTCTAGAAAAAAAATTATCAAGAGAAGCATTGATATTATTGGATATGAAAAAAGGCAACAAGAAAGATCTTTGTTTATTAATAACCACTCTAAAAGAACTTGGTATCAAATATTCAGACAATTTTTATTTCAAATACTCAAGTTCTTTAATGAGACATTTATCTATTTTAGGTTGGCCTGTTGGAAGATCACTTTATAAACAAAGAATGATAAAAAAAGAACTTGTATTTGCATAAATTTAAATGTAATCGCACTCTAAAGTTTCTCTGGTTTCTCTATTTGTGATTGGATTAGTTCCAGTGGCACTTTCACAAAATTTCCTAATAATATCTTTTGGCAAAAAAACATTTGTGAAGTCAGCACCTTGTATTTTTACATTTTCAAACTGGGTACTATAAGCAAATGAATCCTCCAAGTTAGTATTTGATAAATCTGTTCCATCTAAAACAGCTGAGTCTAAAGTTACTTCTCTCAAGTTAGAGTTACTTAAATTAGTATCTTTTAATTTTGCTCCATAAAGAGTCGCATTTTGGAGCTCACAATCTGATAAATTTGCGTCTTGTAAATCAGTCAAATAGAAAGTTGCTCCTTTTAAATCAGATCCAGAAAAATCAGCCCCTACCAAGGATTGTTTACCATAATCCAACGCAGCGAAGCTTCTAGAAGGGAGGATTAAAACAATTATTAAAAAAGTTAAAATTATAAATCTCATTTTTTGAGTAGTATTTCAATAAATTCTAACTTCTTAAGCTGAAATCTAAAAATTAATTATTTACTGAATGCTATATTTATTGAAATAGCAAATCACGAACTAGGTTTTGGATATAAGTCCTTATGATGCAATTGTAGTTGGTTCTGGAGCTACAGGAGGAATAGCAGCACTAACATTGGCAGAAAAAGGGATCAAAGTTTTAGTAATAGAAGCAGGGCCTCAAGTTAAAAGGCATGAAGCTAGTAATCATGAGCCAAAAAGTACATTAAAAAGATTATCAGGAGTT